>JBIIJA010000015.1:0-14598 GCA_044234195.1 Cyanobium sp.
AGGTGTCCGTTGGTGATCGTGTGGTGGAAGGCGATGACCTGGGCGATGGATTGACCGCCCCCTCCTGCGGACAGGTGGAGACGATTGCGGAAGGTGCAATCACCCTTCGACTGGGGCGCCCCTACACGGTGTCTCCCGATTCCGTGTTGCACGTTCGCGATGGTGAGTTGGTGCAACGGGGCGATGGGCTGGCCCTGCTGGTGTTTGAGCGGCAGAAAACCGGAGACATCGTCCAGGGTCTCCCTCGGATTGAAGAGCTCCTGGAAGCACGGCGCCCCCGGGACTCCTCCATTCTTTGCCGCAAGGGCGGCACGGTTCAGATCAAACAGGGTGAGGATGACGACTCGATCACGGTGTCTGTGATCGAGTCGGATGACGCCCTCACGGACTACCCCATCCTTCTGGGCCGAACCGTGATGGTGAGTGATGGCCAACAGGTGAGTGCGGGTGAACTGTTGACGGATGGACCGATCAATCCCCACGAATTGCTGGAGTGTTTCTTTGAGGATTTGCGCACCAGAAAACCCACCATGGAAGCTGCCCAGGAAGCGATTGCCAAGTTGCAATACCGCATGGTGCTGGAAGTGCAGAACGTGTACAAATCCCAGGGCGTCTCGATTGACGACAAGCACATCGAAGTGATTGTGCGTCAGATGACGAGCAAGGTGAGGATTGAGGATGCGGGTGACACCACCCTTCTGCCTGGCGAGCTCATCGAGTTACGCCAGGTGGAGCAGGTGAATTCCGCCATGGCGATCACGGGCGGCGCTCCGGCGGAGTTCACGCCGGTGCTGCTGGGCATCACCAAGGCCTCCCTCAACACCGATAGCTTCATTTCAGCCGCCAGCTTCCAGGAAACCACCCGGGTGCTCACCGAAGCGGCCATCGAGGGCAAGAGCGATTGGTTGCGCGGCCTCAAAGAGAACGTGATCATTGGCCGCTTGATTCCGGCCGGCACGGGCTTCAGTGGCTTTGAGGAGGAACTGCGAGCGGATGCCGGACCCCATCCAGACATCCTGGAAGAGGAAGCTGCTGGCTACCGACGCATGCAGAATCTGCGGCCTGACTACACCGTTGAACTCCCAGCTCCGCCGGTGAACATGGCCGTGTTGGATGATCCCTCCGATGAGGATCTCGAAGCCACCCGCAGCCGTCATGGCATCGAGGCCTCCTCCAGTGGCTTCGCCGCCTTCATCCGTCCCGCCCAGGAGGAGGGGTTGGAGGAAGATCTCCTGCCGGATCCTGAAGCCCTGGAGGACCTCCAAGAGGAGGGTTTACTCAGTGATGACTGAGACCACAGAGCTGGGCACCCCTGTCCCCACACGCCGTCTGCCGCGGTGGGGCTTCCACGCCCATAACGAGCTGCTCCATGGCCGCCTCGCCATGATGGGCTTCATCGCCCTTCTCCTGGTGGAATGGCAGCTCGGTCACGGCCTTCTCTCCAGCCGGTGAGCAGGCCGCTACTTGGCCAGAGCTTGGCTGAGCTGGAATCCTGGGCGGTGGCCGAGGGTCAGCCTGCCTTTCGTGGGCGGCAGATCCATGAGTGGCTCTATCGACGGGGAGTGCATGATCTCTCTGCCATCACCGTGCTCCCCCGCGCCTGGCGGGAGGGCTTGCAGGAGCGCCAGGCCCAGCAAGGCCAGTCCCTCATCGGCCGCTTGGTGGAACAGCACCGCCGGGTGGCTGCCGATGGCACCACCAAACTGCTCTTGGGGACCAGCGATGGTCTGCAGTTGGAAACCGTGGGCATCCCCACGGAGGACAGGCTGACAGTCTGCGTGAGTTCCCAGGTGGGCTGCCCGATGGCCTGCCGCTTCTGTGCCACCGGCAAGGATGGGCTGGCCCGATCCCTGGCCCTGCACGAGATCGTGGATCAGGTGCTGAGCGTGCGGGAGGCCATGGATCGTCGCCCCACCCATGTGGTGTTTATGGGGATGGGAGAACCCCTGCTCAACAGCGAAGCCGTGTTGCAGGCGATCGCGGTGATGTGCCGGGATTTGGAGATGGCCCAGCGCCAGATCACGGTGAGCACCGTGGGCGTGCCTGGCACCTTGCCCACCTTGGCGGAACGGGCCCATCAGGTGCTCGGCCGGGCCCAATTCACCCTGGCGGTGAGTTTGCACGCGCCGGATCAACGCTTGCGGGAAGAGCTGATCCCCACGGCCCGCGCCTATCCGCTCGATCAGCTTCTCGAGGATTGCCGCCGCTACGCCACTGACACGTCCCGACGGGTGAGTTTTGAATACATCCTGCTGGCTGGTGTGAATGACGCCCCTCAGCAGGCGCGAGCCCTGGCTCAGCTGTTGCGGGGATTCCAGAGCCATGTCAACCTGATCGCCTACAACCCCATCACGGAGGAGCGCTTTGAGCGACCCTCCCAACAGCGGGTGAACCATTTTCGCCAAACCCTGCTGGATCAGCACATCGCCGTGAGCGTGCGAGCCAGCCGAGGCCTGGATCAGGATGCGGCTTGCGGCCAGTTGCGGCGCAGTTTGGCGGCGAAGGTTTGAGCTGGGCCTACGCTCAACAGCGTTTGCTGGGGAGCTCTCCCGCGGCCCATGGACATCACCTCTCAGCTGATTGAAGCTCTGTTGCAGCGAGGCGTCCGGCGGGTGTATGGGGTGCCGGGTGACTACGTGCTGGGATTGTTTGATCGGCTGGAACGCTCCCCCATCGATGTGATCTGCATGGCGGGGGAGGAAGGGGCCGGTTTTGCCGCCGATGCCCATGCCCGCCTTCAGGGACTGGGGGTGGCGGTGGTGACCTATGGCGTGGGGGCCCTCAAGTTGCTCAATCCCGTGGCGGGCGCCTACGGGGAGCGATCCCCCCTGCTGGTGATCAGTGGCGCCCCGGGCCTGCGGGAATCTGATGAGCATGCTCTGCTGCATCACCGCATTCGAGCCAGCGACACCCAGGAGCGCTTCTTCAAGGAGGTGTGTGCCCAGACGGCTTGCCTGGATTCGGGCCGCACGGCGGTGGACAAGATGCTCAGGGTGTTGGAGGCCATGCGCCGGGAATCGCGACCCGGCTATCTGGAGCTGCCCCGCGATTCCCTGACCCGGCCCGTGCCCCGGCCCGTGCCGCCCCTCACCCTGCCGGCCGTGGCCCAGGTGGCTGAGCTCCATCGGCACAGGGGCCTGGCCATCCTCGAGTGGATGCGCTCGCGGCAGCGGCCGGTGGTGCTAGCGGGGGTGGAGATTCACCGCTTTGGCTTGCAGCAACAGTTGCAGGAGGTGCTCGAGCGGGAGGGATGGCCCTTTGCCACTAGCTTGAGCGGCAAATCTCTCCTCAGCGAGCAGCACCCCCAATATCTCGGGGTGTACGAGGGGGCCATGGGCCCTCAGGCGGTGAGGGAGGTGGTGGAGGGCAGTGACGGCCTGTTGATCTTGGGCATGCCCCTGAGTGATTTGGACACGGGGGTTTACACCATGGAACTCAACACCGAGGCTTGCCTGCGGGTGGAAATGGATCGCGGTTTGCGCTGGAGTCAAGGCGATCAAGACACCCTCGACCCGGTGACCTTGCTGCAGGTGTGGCGAGAGGCGGAACCACCGCCGACACCCACCGCCTACCGGCCGGCGGTGAGTCCCGCTCCATCGGAGCCCTTCGTGCCGGTGGCGGACCAACCACTCACCGTGCGGCGCTTGCTGTTGGCGGTGGATGCGATGTTGTCGGACAACACGGTGGTGCTGGCCGACACGGGCGATGCCACCTTTGCTTCCCTCGCCCTCCATCTGAAGGAGGCCGACGACTACATTCACAGCGGCAACTGGGCCTCCCTGGGCTTTGCGTTGCCGGCCGCCGTGGGCGCTTGGGGTGCCCACCCCGACCAGCGGCCGCTTGTTTTGGTGGGTGATGGCGCTTTGCTGATGAGCGCCATCGAGCTGGCCACCCTGGCCCGCTACCAGATCCCTGCCCTGGTGGTGGTGATGGACAACGGGGGCTATGGCACCGAGCGCCCGATGCTGGATGGCCCCTTCAATGATGTGGCACCGGTGGACCATGTGGGCCTGGCGATGGCCATGGGCTTTCGGGCTGCCCGGCGGGTGGCCTTGGAGGGGGACCTCTGGGAGGCCCTCCAGCTCTTCGCCTCCGACACCAGCGGACCCACGCTGATCAGCGCCGCGTTGGATCCGCTGGATGCCTCCGATGCCCTGCGCAATCTCACCGCCGCCCTGGGAAAGAAGGTGAAAGCTGGGGTCCAGGGCTAGGCCATGCCACTGCTTCGCTATCAAGATCCGGCGGGTGCGGTGCACCACGCCCGGGGAGATGGAAACGGCCGTTGGGAGCGGCTGGGGGCGCCGCAATCGGGCCATGGGCAGGGGGCTGATCTCTTTTCCGAGCTGAGACCGACCGGGGAGGAGGCGCGCATCGCCAAGCTCCTGGCACCGCTGCAGCCGGCCGCGATGTTTTGCATCGGACTCAACTACAGGCGCCATGCGGCCGAAACCGGTGCGGCACTTCCGGAGTGGCCAGTGCTGTTCATGAAGTCGCCAGGGGCGGTGCAGGATCCGGAGGGTCCGATTGCCCTGCCCACCGCGCTGGCCAGCAGCCAGGTGGATTACGAGGGGGAACTGGCGGTGGTGATCGGCAGGCGCTGCCGCAACGTGAGCCGGGATGAGGCCCTGGAGGTTGTGGCGGGCTTCACCTGCGGCAATGATGTGAGCGCCCGCGACTGGCAGAAGCAGTGGGGCGGGGGCCAGTGGTGCCGTGGCAAAACCTTTGACACCTTTGCCCCCCTTGGCCCGGTGCTGGTGCCCGTGGAGGAGTTGACGGATCCCTTGAGCCTGGGCCTGCGCACCACCTTGAACGGGGAGGTTGTGCAAGATGGCAACACCAGCGACATGATCTTCGACGTGCCGTCGTTGATCGCGTTTTTGAGCGGTAGCACCACCTTGCTGCCGGGCACGGTGATTTTCACCGGCACCCCGGAAGGAGTGGGGATGGCCGCCATCCCGCCGCGTTGGTTGCGGCCCGGGGATGTGGTGAGCGTGGAGATCGAGGGGATTGGCACGCTCACCAATCCGGTGGTGGCTGAGGGCTAAACGATGGTGACCGTGTTGACGCCGCTGATGTTGTAACTCACTCAACGGCAGGCAGCGGACAGCAGGCCGATCCCAAGGGGTGTGTTGTGTCGCTGGCCGGTCACCCCTCAGGTGCAGATGCCTCTCCGTTCGTTACATCGCCCTTGAGGGGCTCTACCAAGGCCGTCTTGAGGACGCGGCCCCTCAAGAGGAGGCCTGGAATCCTCACGCGCACTGGTTTGCCTGTCCCGATGAGCGCCCCCTGGCTGAGGGGTTGATGGCGATCGGGGTCAAAGGCCACGACCGATCTGATGGTTTCGAGGGCATCCACGCCGGCGGGAGTCAGCCCCTGCCAGAGCCGGCGGCTGGTGGCTAGCAGATCTTTTGCGCCCAGCTCCTTGCCTTCCCGCTCGATCAGGTGTTGCTGGGTGAGGAGTTGGGTTAAGGGTGTGGCCAGGGGTGCCAGCAATTCCTCCAGTTGGGCTTCGAGGTGTTCCTTGAGGGCGTCGGCTTCCTCCCGGCCCTGCCGCTGAAGGTCGGCTTGCACCTCGACCAGCCGTTGGTTGGCCTGCGCGAGGTGGAGCCGTAGGCGCTGCAGCTCACTTTCGGCAGCCAGGCGTCGCGAGCGCTCCTTCTCCAGAGCCCCATCGCTCGCCTGATCTCCGCTTGGATCCAGGATCCCGCCCGCCCCCACGGAGGGTCTCCGGAGCAGGTGAGCGAGCCATTGGCGGAAGAGGAGCAACATTGTCGTGAGTTGGGTCGGTAGAGAGGAAGGAATGCGTGGATTGGACTGGAGTGGGAATCGCTGTGTTCAGGGTTGGCGGATGTCGAGGGGCACGAACTGCTCCACCGCATCCACGCTCTGGCGGAATGAGGCCGATTGGGCGCGGCCCTCCTGCAACCAGGCCCGCAGGGCAGCGATCCGCTCCCGCTGGGACACGGACAGTGGCACCTGACGGCTCAGGGATCGGGCAATGTCGTCGGAGTTGAACTCCCGGTTTTGGTTGAAGCCGACAACCATCGCATCCACGATCGCCTGCTCGATCTCCGCACCGACATACCCCTCTGAGAGGTGGGCGAGGCTCCCGATGTCGTAGTCGTGAACGATGCGATTCCGTTTGTGCAGATGGACCGAAAGGATCTCGCGTCGCTCGGCCAAGGTGGGCAGATCCAGGAAGAAGATCTCATCGAAGCGACCACGGCGCAGCAGTTCTGGCGGCAACCCGCTGATGTCGTTGGCGGTGGCCACCACGAAGCAGGGGGCGGTTTTTTCCTGCATCCAGGTGAGGATGGTGCCGAACACGCGGGTGCTCGTGCCGCCATCGAGGCCGCCGCTGGCGAAGGCCTTTTCCATCTCATCGATCCAGAGAATGCAGGGAGCCACCGTCTCTGCCAATTGCAGGGCTTGGCGGGTGCGTTGCTCCGATTCCCCCACCAGCGAGCCGTAGAGGGAGCCCACATCGAGACGCAGCAAGGGCAGATGCCAGAGGCCACCAATCATCTTGGCCGTGAGGCTTTTGCCCGTGCCCGGGATGCCGATCAGGGCCATGCCCCGTGGCGCCGGCAGGCCGTAATCGCGGGCCTCCTGGCCAAAGGCCCGCTCGCGCAGACGCAACCAGTCCTTCAGCACCTCGCAACCCCCCAGATCGGCCGGGCTATCCGTGGCGGCATAGAACTCCAAGGCCTGACTCTCGCGGATGATCTCTTTCTTCTCCTGCATCACCAGGTCGATGTCTGTCTCATTGAGCAGGCCATTGCGCACGATCGCCTTGGCAAACACACGCTGAGCCTGGGAGCTGGTGAGCCCCAGGGCGGCTTGCACCATCTTCTCGTGGCCCAGAGACGTCAGTTGCACCTGCACTCCTGGCGTGGCGCTGAGGTCATGGAGCACCGTTTTCAGCTCGGCACCATCCGGAGGTGGAAACTCCACCACCACGGCGGTGTCCTTGAGTTCTGGAGGCAGCTTGAGGATCGGTGTGGTGACCAGGATCGACTTCCTGCTGTAGCGGAACCGCTGGGCCAGGTTGCGGAGTTTGCGTTTCAGTGCGGCGTTGCCCCAGATGTCATGGAAATCGCGCAGCACGAACAGGCCATCGCCTGTGTGTTGGTCGATTTTTTCCAGGGCTGTCTTCGGGTCTGGCCCCGCAGGCACGCTGCCCGTCCAATGGGCGATCGCCGTGAAGCCATCGCCCGCATCCCAACTCAGGCAGGGCCTGCGATTCGCCTCACAGACCCTGCGCACCTCGGCCACGGCCCGCTCTTCTTCCGGGGTGACGAGCACGATCAAGGTGAAACGGGCCCTCAGGTAGAGATCCAACTCCTGTTGGAATGTCACAGCTCCTCTCCTGTGCCGATGGATTGGCTGCTGTCCATCTGCCAGCGAACGCCCTGCTCATCGGGATCGGCATCGGCTTCTGGCCTCATCAGGCGGCTGCTGATCTCGCCGCCGAGCAACTGCTCCAGGCCTTCGGTGAGGCTGAGGCACCCACGCCCTTGCACCCCACGCACCTGTAACTTCACGGTGCCATCGGGGGCAACAAACACATCAATCTCTTGGATGTCCATGATCTGGTTTGGTGAACGACAAATGACTGGGGGTGGAAGGCTCAAACGGCGCGGCGCAGCACCAGATGGAGGGTGCCATCGGAGTGCTGCTCCTCTTCCACCAGCGCAAACCCCTCGGCAGTGAGCGCTTCTTGGGCCGCATGCCAGGCGTAGCGCTGGTGCAACTGGCGCAGAAACTCGTCTCTCTTGAAGCCGCGGATTCCCCACCAGTCAGCGACCAACTCATAGCCCCCATGGCCAGGACGAAAGCCAATCTCGTAGCTGGGGTTGGCGCCACTGATCTTGAACGGCACTGTGGTGCGCATGCCGCCGTGACCCTTGACCGCCACGGGCCCGTGTTGCACGGGATGGCCCAAATCGGCCAAGCCCTGCAGCAGATGGCGGGAGTCTGTGAGGCGAGTGCGGATGGTGGTGAAGTGAGACATGGGTCGCAGTGGTGAAGGAATGGTGAGGTGAAGGCGGCGCATCCCGATCAACGGAGCTGAATCACCGGATAGTCCTTGAAGTGGAGCTGGCCATTGGCCAGCTCATGGGCCGTCAGCAGCAATCGCTTGTTGCCATCGATCCCAAAGCTGATCCGAAAACAGGCCTCCCCAGCCAGCGGCGGATGGCCGGGGGTCAAGAAGGTGGGCGCGGTTTCGTTCATCCAGAACTGGCTGCGCCGCTTCACCTCCGCCGCAGCGACCGAGAGCAGGCGGGCGCCGCCGTTGGCATCAAAGACCAGTTCGGTGAGGGTGGTGGCGCCACCGCCGCTAGGCTCACCGAGCTCAAAGATGGCCAGCCCCAGTTGCTCCTGCCCGTCGTAGGAGGGTTTCAAGGTGAATTGGGCAATGGGTTTGGCACTGGGGTAGGGGGTGCCGGACTCGACGAGGGGGCGGTAGGCCCACTCGCCGGTTTGGGCATCGCGGTGGCGAATCGCATAGCTGTGCTGGATGTGGTCGTAGAAATCCACCCCTCCCACGAAGGCGGCGGCCCCGCGCGCCACCGCATCGATGGGCCGATCGGCCAACAGCCGCCCTTTGCCGAAGATGCGCGCCAAGGTGGTGCGCACCACTGGGATCTGGCTGCTGCCGCCCACCAGCAACACCGATTTGATCTGCTCCTCCCCATACCCCCGATCCCGGGCGCGGTTGAGGGCTCGGCGGATCAGGCGATCGATGCCAGCGAGCAGATCGGCCTCCTCCAGCAACGCCTCGAAGCGTTGGCGGCTCCAGGCCGCTTCCAGCACCTGGCCAGAATCGGGATCCAGCAGGGTGATGGCGGCTTCGCTCTGGCTGGAGAGCTGGATTTTGGCCTGCTCGCATTCGGCGAGGATGGCGCCGCTAAGGGACTGGATCAGGGGATCGGTGTCCTGCCGCCCACTTTGGGCCAGCACATCCTGGAAGAGCACTTGGTCGAGATTGATGCCGCCGATCTCTGCTCCGGCCTTGGCGAGGATGCGGCAGCGGCGCCCACTGGCGGCCACCTCTTCCGGCTCGATCAACACCACCGCCAGATCGAGGGTGCCCCCACCGAAATCAAACACCAAATAGCTATCGCCGGGCAGGAGGTGGGCGTCGTAGCCGAGGGCGGCGGCGGAGGCCTCATCGATCAGGCGATAGCGGGGCAGCCCTGCGGCGGCAGCGGCTTCCCCCAGCCAGGCCGCGTAGTGCTCATACCCCTCCACCGGAACGGTGAGGGCGATTTCCTCATTCCCCAGGGCCAGATCCACCCGAGCCAATGCCAACAGGGTGGTGAGGAAATCGTGGCCGGCCTGCTGAACGCTCACCTGACGCTCTCCGATGCGCCGCGTCCGGCTGATGGCCCCCTGGCTGATGCTGCGCTTGAGCCAGCGCAGGGTGTGGGGATGTCTGAGCAGGTTGCGTTGCACCACCTGTTGGCCCATCCACTGGCGCTCGTCGTCGCCGTAGTGGATCAGGGAGGGCACCACGGGGGTGGTGCCCTCCGCCTGGGGATAGAGGCTGCGATAGGCCGCTGGCGCGTAGCAGCGGGCTTGCCGCACGGTGGGATCCCAGAGTGCCAGCACGGTGTTGGAGGTGCCGAAATCCACAGCGAGGCGTCCGCCCATGGTGGCGTGTTGGGGATCAGCCATCGATCTGCTCCTCCAAGGGAGACATCCTGTGCTGGGGAGGGGCCGCCAGACCCAGCCGGCGCAAGGCCAGGGGGGTGGCTTCCTGGCGAGGAGTTGGGCGGTGAGAGCGCATCATCGGAGCAAACCAGCAGCGGTTCCTGATCTCCAGTGGTTGGGGCGCCTGAGCGTGATTCAGCCCAGGGTGAGCCGCTGCCGTTGCGGCTCCCTCAGCACCCGCAGCCACCCTCCCCTTGCTCTCCAGCCCCTGGATCCAACAGCGCTCGGAGATCATCCAGGGCTCCCCCCGACAGCGCGGAAGGACCCAGCAAGGCCACCCTGCCCAGGGGGTCGTAATGATCCACATGGCGTCGATGGCGCTCGAGCACAACCTCACCCCAACGGGAGCGGGTGCCGGGCGCGAGCAGCTCGATGGCGACAAGGACTCCAGAGGCCAGCCCGACCACACCGGCCCAAGGGAAGGAAAACAAGAGGGGGTAGAGAACAACCACCGCTGCGGCCATGCCGACCGCCACGGCCAGGGAACAGGGCTCCAGGATCAGCTGCTTCTGCCGCAGCCGATGGCGCAAGGCCTTGAAGTCGTAGTGCGGCACCGCCATCAGCTCAGCTGTGTGCAAAGCCATGGATGCCCCTGGAGTGGGGCTCAGCCGCAGCCGGCTCACCAGTTGCCGTTCCAGCTCCCCCCTCGGGAGGGCGGCAAAGGACACGAGCTCGACGGAGTTGTCGCTGGGGTTGGGGTGCACCACCCCCTGCTGCACAAGCTTGGCCAACGCCACCTGGAGCGCCCCAGTGGCACCGCGAGCCAGATAGGCGAGTTGCTCCAGATCCAGGTCTGGCTCCTGGGGTTGGGGGGTGGGAGGGCGCAGCAGGGGCCGGACCACCTTGCGGGAGGCCCAAGCCAGAGCGGGCGCCCCAGCCAAGGCGACGGGAGCCACCCCGGCAGAGGGTGGGGATCCGGGGGAGCCAGCCCCTTGCGCCAAGGCGGTGGAGGTCAGCGGGAGCGCCAGGGCAAGTGCAACAGCCAGGGCAAGTGCAACAGCCAGAGCAAGGGCTCCGGCCAGGATCTGGCCGGTGGCCTGTGCGGTCGTCTCCCATTTGGGCCAAGCCAGGCAGGAGCGGCGGATGGGGCGGCGCTGCATCTGCAGATCCCGGCCGAACCGCACATCGGCCGGTGGCCAGAGATCCACCGGAGGCCTGCCGAAAAAGCGCTCATAGCTGGCGAGGGTGGCCAAGTAGAGATGGTGAAAGCGCTCCCGCTCCTCGCGGCCGCCCTTGGTGGGGTGGTGGTGCAGCGGCCGGCCGAGCACCCGGGGGCAGAAGTCGTTCCAGTAGGCGTCTGTGTACAGAAGATGCAGGTGCCACACCTGATCCACCTGGTCGGAGGGCGTGACCTGGTGGTGGGCCACCAGGGCGAGGAACACAAATTTCTTGTATTCCTCCATGGCCCGCAGGGCGTAGGCACGGTCCCAGCCGTTGCTGCGCATCAGGTGAGCGAGGAAACCCAGCGAATGGCTGGGATCCTCCAGCGGGTAGGCGAGGAGGCGTTGATAAAGAGCGTGCTGATCGTCCAGCATGGGCGAGCTTTATGCGCACTGCCTGGCCATGGTTCTGTGGGTGGGGGCGAGATTCAGTCAGCCATCGAGGAGCACGGCAAAGGCGGAGGCGTCCTGGGCAAGAGACGCCTCCGCCACAACGACATCAAAACAGCGCACCACCGTGCCCAAGGCGCTGAGGAATCTCAGCCAGGGGAGCACAACGGTGTCTTGCGGGGGGCAGGCGTGCTGGCAAGCGGCCACCAGATCCCAGTGGTCACCACCAAATTGGGCTAGAGGTCGCTCGAACAGGGACGCGAGTTCAAGGAGGTCCCGCCTCCAGAGCTGGATCCATGGGTCGCCGTCGATCACGGCCAGGGTCCGCCCATCCGGCGACCAGGCGATCGACGAGAGAGCATCCGACTGGCGGTGGAGGCAGTGGGTGCCCACGCCTTTGGCCCCATCCCAGAGGCGAATCGTCCTGTCCGCACTGGCGGAGGCGAGGCACCGCCCATCTGGGGAAAAGGCGATCCCGTGCACGCTGTGTTGATGGCCCGCAAGGAGCTGGCGGCACACGCCACTGGCCCCATCCCACAAGCGGATCGTCTGGTCTGTGCTGGCCGTCGCCAGGGTCCCGCCATCCGGCGACCAGGCCAGATCGATGATCGATGCGGCATGGCCTTGCAGCGTGTGGGTGCAAGCGCCGACGCTGGGATCCCACAACCGGATCGTCTGGTCCGCACTGGCGGAGGCGAGGGATCGGCCCTCCGGCGACCAGGCTAGGACGCTGATCCTTTTGACATGGCCTTGAAGGGTGTGGGTCCGGACGCCGCCGGCCAGGTTCCACAGGGCGATCGTCCCGTCCCTTGCGGCCGAAGCCAGACGACGTCCGTCCGGCGACCAGGCCAGGTCTTCTTCGTGCCAGGGATGGCCCTTGAGGATGGGGGTGCAGGCGTTGGTGGTGGCATCCCACACCTGGATCGCGTGATGCGTGCTCACATAGGCCAACTGCTGGCCATCTCCCACCCAGCGCATGGTCCAAGGACGAGCGGCGTTGCTGAGGGTCTGCAGGCAAGGGCCGCCGTCGGTGTCCCAGAGGCCAATCCAGCTTGCAAACCCAAACGTGCTCGACATTGTTTCGCCCTCGGCCGCAAGCAGGCGGCCGTCCGGCGACCAAGCCACGGTGTTGAGTCGGCCTGCGGGAGGCGCCAGGCTGTGGAGGCAGGCGCCGCTGCCCCCATCCCAAAGGTGGATGGCTCGGCTGCCCACGGAGGCGAGGTGGCGTCCATCGGGCGACCAGGCGATCCCGTCCACAGGCCCGCGGTGTTTGAGGCGGCGGGTGGCTTGCTGAGCCAGCACCCTTTGCGCTGCCGCGGCGTCCGGCAGCCCCTGGGCCAGCGCCCGCAAGTCTGTCGCCCGTTGCCCCAAGGAGAAGGGCGGGCAGGTCCCGGCTGGCAGGGCCTCCAGCAGCGTGCGGGCCTGCACCGGTTGCGCCTGCAGGATCCGCCGCCACAGCTCCTCTCCATCGCCAGCTTGCCTGCGATCAGACATCGATCATCACCGCATAGGGCGACTCCTGCTGCTGAGGGGTTGTCTCCTCGACGCCGACATCAAAACGGCGGATGAGCGTGCCTAGAGCGGAGAGGAAGGTGAGCCAAGGGGCAGCCCATGCCTCTGCTGAGGAGGTGTGGCTGGCGCACTTCACCAACATCTCCCAGTGTTGGCGTTCAAAGCAGGCCAAGGGTGTCGATAGCAAGATGTCAAGCCCATTTTTCATGACAATGATTTTGTGTTCGTCGCCTGATCTGGCCAAGCACCGTCCGTTCGGGGCGAAGGCATGCACCGGAGCGCCGGTAAAGAACACACTTGTTCCGTTGGGCCACCAGGACACCCGCCCGTGAGGTCCTTCCAGCGTCTGGAGGCAGGCTCCGCTCAGTGGATCCCATATCCGGGTGTTGTGATGGCATTCCGAGGCCAAGCGACTGCCATCCGGCGACCAGGCAAGGGACATGATGGGATCCTGATGACCTTTGAGGGCGTGCAGACATTGGCCACTGCCGACGTCCCACAACAAAACGGTGTTGCTCCGGTAGATGTTCTGATGTTTGATTGCTGCAGCCAGGCAGCGGCCATCCCCCAACCAAGCCAGCCGCAACGACAATTGATCGATCCCCTCCACTGAATGCCCCTTCAGGGTGCGGTGGCGCGTGCAGGCGCCGCTGGCGGGGTTCCACAGTCGGATCCTTTTACCGTGATCCATTGAGGCCAGGCAGCGCCCATCTGGCGACCAGGCGATGGATTGCACCGCATGGCTATGGCCCAACAGGCGCCGGGTGCAGGCGCCGCTGGCCGGATCCCATAATTGGATCGTTCTGTCCCAGCTGGCCGAGGCGAGACAGCTTCCGTCTGGCGACCAGGCCAGCGCGCGCACACTATCGCTGTGGCCCCTCAGGATGTGAATGCAGGCGCCGCCATCGATCGTCCACAACCGGATCTCGTCGTCTCCTGCAGAGGCGAGAAAGGTGCCATTCGGCGACCAGGCCAGCGATCGGAGCCACTGGCTGTGGCCTTGAAGCGTATGGCTAACGCCCCACGGAACGTCTTCAGGCCCTTCCCCGGCCGCCGGTAAATCTCGGGCTAGCCGCAGCAGGGCCCCTGCTCCCTTCCCAAGATGCGGGGGCGGTGCCGCTCCCATCGGGATGGCCTGCAGCAGGGTGCGGGCCTGCTCCGGCGGCGCCAGCAGGGCCCACCGCCACAGCTCCGCCCCATCTCCAGCATGGACCAGCCCCTGCACTTTGGTGGTCCAATCATCGGCCGTGAAGGTTTCGAGGGGTTGGCTCTGCGACCTCGGTCGCGGCCATTCGGTCTGCCCCGAGGCCGCCGCCGCTCTCAGCAGGCCTCCATCGCCATTGGGTTCCCTTGGCTGCCATCGCAGCCTGGCCAGGCGCGTGGCGATCGGGCGGAAGAAGGATCGCTCAGAGGAGCGTGATTCAGCCATCGAGGAGCACGGCAAAGGTCGATTGGTCCAACGGAAGGTTGGCCTCTTCCATGCCCACATCAAAGCGGCGGATCACCTGGCCGAGGGCGTGGATGAAGGTGAGCCAGGGGAGCGCCCACCTCTGCTCCGCTATCGGCAAGGTGTGGAGATCACTCGTCGTGAGCCAGCCCCAGTGATGGGGCTGAAAACGGAGGAAGGGTGTCGTCAATAGCTCCGCAACGTCAACAAAGCCAGGGAGGTGATGGGCCCACAGGCGAATCGTTCGGTCTGCGCCCGCGGAGGCCAGCTGGCGCCCATCGGGCGACCAGGCGATGGCGTGCACGGTGCCGTTGTGGCCTTGAAGGGTGTGGAGGCGGGCGCCGCTCGCCGGATCCCAGAACCAAATCGCAC
>JBIIJA010000265.1:0-3966 GCA_044234195.1 Cyanobium sp.
GAGCAGGCTCGGCTGATTGACGATGTCACCGGCACCACCCCCCCCTACGACCAGACGCTGGTGTTAGGTCCAGACCACCCGGAGCGCTTCTGCCAGGACATGGCGGAAACCTTGGGGGTGTCTGTGGCTGTGGTGGATGTGAACGATTTGGGCCGAGTCAAAGTGCTGGCCGCAAGCCGGGGCAGTGATCTTTCCCTGATCGAGAGGGCCCTGCGGCCCAATCCCGCTGGCAACGCCAATGAACGCACCCCCCTGGTGCTCATCCGCCCAACGTGAGGCCAGGGCCCAGATTGAGGGTTGGCCGGCTTGGGTCACTCCACCCGGCCGCCTAAAATATCGGAGCTTTCTGTTGTTTCATCGGCTCCTCAGTGCGGGCCTCACCCTGGCCATGTCCGTAGGTTTGAGACACGTTGAGCGCATTCGTCTCGGCATGGACCGCCTGCGGGGCACCCTTCCTCAAGGTTGGGTTGTGGAACGCCTCCAGGGCTGGCATTTCCCTCTGTTGCAGGATCCGGCCTTTTTGCCCCTCCTCTCCCAGCTTCAGCGGGCCTTGCTGCTGGGACTCCCAGAGCGCCTGCTGGGTGCCGTGGTTCCCTCCCTGCCCCATGGACCTGTGGTCCACGTCGCCCTCCTGCGTCTCCCCACCCATCCACCCCAGCCCCTCGGATTGATCGTCACCCGTCGGTTGAACCGGCGGGGAACCTGTTGGGAGGTGGATCATCTGGCCCTGGCCCAAATTCGCGAACCTTTCGCCCCCTCCGAAACAGAAGTAGCTCAAGCCCTTGTGCGGGAAGCAATCCAGAGCACCAGGGGGGTGGCGAGTTGGATCGCCACCTCCTCGGTTCTCGATGGCCAGCGCCAGGCGTTCTTGCGGGCCCAGGGGTTCCAGCAGGTGCGCTTAGATCAGCTCTGGCAGTGGCAGCCGAAAGGGGAGCCTCCACCCTTGCCTCCTGTGCTCCAAGCACAGCCCCTCAACCGTCAATCAGCGGCCCTGTTGTGGCATCTGGAGCAGTCTTGCTGCCCAGCCCATTTGCGCCACCTCTTCGATCGCCGCATCGAAGATTTGTTGCAGCAATCCGGTGGTTGCGGTTATTTGCTGGTGGATGGTGGCAGAAACGAGGCGGTGGCAGCGATTCGCCTCCAGAACCATCATCCGGAAGTGGGAGTGGTGGCGGAGCTCAGCCTTCAGCCCGGCCGGGAGGACCTCTATGGAGCCCCCAGCGCCTGGTTGCTGCACCGTTTGGCCAAGTCAGGCACCCCCTTGGTGTTGCGCGCGGATCGGGAGGATGAAGCCCGTCGCCGTTGGCTGGAGAGCATGGGGGCCAAGTTGATGGGGGAGCAGATCCTCATGGCCCGCACCGTGTGGCGGCGGCAAGAGTCCCAGCCAGCCCGGCAGGCGGCCCTCCGGCTGGAAGCCATGCTTGAGCAATGGAAGCCTTCTCCCCGCTCCCTGCCCACACCAGCCGGCCAGCGCTGAGGAGTGCACCCCAGCCCCCCTGTTCTGCCCTCGCCCTGGATGTGGGTCGTCGGCGCGTTGGATTGGCCGGTTGCGACCCCCTTGGGCTGACCGTCACCCCCCTTCCAGCCCTTCACAGGGGGAGGGCCGAGGAGGATGCCCAAGCGGTGGCCGAGCTTGCCCTTCGCCGTCAGGCCAAGCTTCTGGTGGTGGGGATCCCCTTGGATGCCTCCCAGCAATGGACAGCTCAGGCCCGCCTCAGTGTTCGCTACGGGCGGATGCTTGGCCAGCTCCTGGCGGAGCGGGGCCTGTCCTTGCCCATGGTTTGGGTGAATGAGCACGCCTCCAGCTGGGCCGCGGCTGAGCGCTTTTCCCTGAAAAAGGATCGAAGCGGGAAGCTGGATAGTGCGGCCGCGGCGCTGCTGCTGGAACAATGGTTGCGAGAGGGTTCTGTGATCGCCTCCGAGCCACCCCCTTCTCTCCCCCCTGCACCCTTGACCCATGACCCCTGAACCCCCTGACCTGATCGGTTCGGGAGATGTGCCCACCCTCCTGGTGAAGGATCACGCTGGAAGGGAGATCCTGTGCTTCCTTGAGCATTTGATTCCCCTGGATGGCAAGGAGTACGCCCTTCTGACGCCAGTGGATACCCCGGTGTGCCTGGTGCGGATCGGCCAAGGAGAGGATGAGAAAGATGAGGTGATCGAGAGCCTGGAGGGTGCCGAGCCGATTCTTTCGGTGGCGGATGTGGTGTTGCAAGAACACGACCTCACCTTGGTGCGCTCCGCAGTGACCCTGACCGTGAGCGGAGAGCTGGAGGAACCGGAACCCGAGGATCTCGAAGAGGACATGGACGACGACTTGGGGGATGCTGACGAAGACAGTGACTTGTATGAATTGTTGATTCAGTTCCGGGCAGACAATCGGGAATATGGTCTTTACATTCCTTTAGACCCCTTCTTTGTCGTCGCCCGCATGGAGGGTGCCCATGCGCTGGTGGTGGAGGGGGAGGAATTTGAGCGGATTCAGCCCCGGATTGAAGCTGAACTCGATGAGCGGGAACGGGAGAGCTGAAGGTCGCCCATGTTCCACCAACTGTTGACCCCTGATTGGACCCCCGGCTGTGCTGTGCCCCAGCTCACCCTTGAGGCCCTCAGCGCCCAGGCGGGGCGTCCCATCAGGGCCTTGGTGATCGATGTTGATCGCACGCTGCTCCCCCGCTGGAGCGCCGTGTTGCCCCCCGCTGCAGAGCGGTGGCTCCGGGAGGCCCATGCCCAGGTGCCCATTCACCTCTTCAGCAACAACCCCTCCCGGCAGCGCATTGGTGGCCTCTCCCAACAGCTGGGCCTTCCCTACACGGCGGGTGCCGCCAAGCCCCGTCGCGGGCCCCTGCGACGGGTGATCCAGCAGCTCAACCTTCCCGCTGCCCAGGTGGCCCTGGTGGGCGACAGGGTGTTTACGGATGTGCTGGCGGGCAACCGCCTTGGACTCTTCACCGTGCTGGTGAAGCCGATCGATCCCAGTGGTTTGCCCAGCAGCCAGGATCGCTTGCAGTCGTTGGAGTTGGAAATGGCCCGACAGCTCTGTCATCCGCTGTGGGAGCGGTGGCTTTAAACCAAGGCCTGCCCCGTCGCGTCATCAAGGTGGGCACCAGCCTGCTGCGCGGCCAACCGGACCGCTCCACCGCGGCCGTCATCATGGATCTGGCCACCTCCATCGCCCGGGCCCAACGCTCGGGCGAGCGCCTGGCCCTCGTCACCAGCGGTGCGGTGGGCTTGGGCTGCTCAGCCCTGGCCCTCACCCGCCGCCCCAGTGAGCTGGCCGCTTTACAGGCGGCAGCGGCCGTGGGTCAGGGCCGGTTGATGGCCCTCTATCAGGAGGCCTTCGCCGTGAGGGGATTGACGGTGGCGCAGGTGCTCCTCACCAGGGGCGATCTGGCCTCCCGTCGCAGTTACCGCCGGGCGTGCCAAACCATTGAGCAATTGCTCGCCTGGAATGTGGTGCCGATTGTGAATGAAAACGACACCCTCGCCATCGATGAGCTGCGCTTTGGCGATAACGACACCCTTTCGGCTTTGTTGGCGGTAGCCATTGGTGCCGATGAGTTGGTGTTGCTCACGGATGTGGACCGGCTGTATTCCGCCGATCCCCGAACCGATGCCCAAGCTGTGCCTATTTCAGAGGTGAGCACCCCTTCCGACCTCGACCGTTTGCAACAGGCGGCTGGTGGAGGGGGGCAGTGGGGCACCGGTGGCATGACCACCAAGCTCACGGCCGCTCGCATCGCCACCGCGAGCGGCATTCGGGTGCGTTTGGCCGATGGCCGGGATCCCGCTGTGCTGGATGCGCTCTTGGCCGGTGGACAGGTGGGCACGGTTTTTCAGCCCAGTACCAGCCCCCTCTCCGACCGCAAGGGCTGGTTGGCCCATGCCCTCATCCCCAGCGGCGTGCTGGTGGTGGATGCGGGGGCCGAGAAGGCTCTGCGCTATCAAGGTGCCTCCCTGTTGGCG
>JBIIJA010000266.1:0-3960 GCA_044234195.1 Cyanobium sp.
TGCCATGTGGTGGCAGGGGACTGGCGGAACACCTGGGGAGCGGCCAGCACGGCAGAGGTCAGCAGGGTGGTGAGGAGGGTTGCCACCAGGCCTTCGCGCAAGGCCTGTTTGAGCCAAGGGTGGCTGTCCTGTCCGCCCTCGCCATGGAAACCAAACCCCAGCTCCGTCTCGCAAGGAGGGGGAAGGGGTGCACCGGCGAAGGAACGAGCCCTGCGGGGACGGAGACCGAGAGCGAGGGCCTTAGGTCGCCGAGGGAGGTGCAGAGGGCGGGAAACCTTTGACGTCATGAAGGCACCTTGAGAGATCAGTCATTTTGCTCCAACCAGTGGATCGATGGAGAAGCCATGCTCAGGTGATCAGCGCATTGGAACACCAACTCCAACCTCAGTGGTGGAACAGAGTGGGAGATCCGGAAGCCTCCGGCATTGCACTCTCGAGGTTGGTGAACCAGGCCACGGCTCGGGCCACATCCTCCAGGAGCTCCTCCGCCAGGGGGCGACTAAAGCCAGCCCGCACCACAAAGCGCAGCACCGCCCGCTCGCTTTGGCCCTCCGGGAGGGTGTAGGCCGGCACCAGCCACCCCCTCTCCTGCAACTTGTCGGAGAGGTGAAACACCGTCCACCCCTCCAAGGCCGGATCCAACTCCACGCAGAACACCGGCAGCTGCCCGCGGGGATGGCTCACCAACCGCAGGCCCGGCATGGCGGCCATTCCATCGGCCAGATGACAGGCAATGGCCTCCAGGGCGCCCATGCGTTTTTCATAACCCCTTCGCCCAAGGTGGAGAAAGTTGAAATACTGAGCCACCACTTGCGCCCCTGGGCGGGAGAAATTGATGCCAATGGTGGGGGTGATTCCCCCCAGGTAGTTGACATCGAAGCGCAGCTGCCGAGGGAGCAAGGCATCGGTCCGCCAGAGCACCCAACCCACCCCAGGGAGCACGCCTCCATATTTATGGCCACTGGCATTGATGGAGAGCACCCGGGGAATCCGAAAATCCCACGCCAGCGCAGGGCTGTTGAACGGGGCGACAAAGCCGCCGGAGGCAGCATCCACGTGCAAGGGGATCGAGAGCCCAGTGCGATCTTCAAGGGCTTCTAAAGCACCTGCAATCTCTGCAATGGGCTCGTAACTGCCATCCACCACGCTGCCCAACACGGCCACCACCCCGATGGTGTGCTCATCACAGAGACCGACAGCCCCCTCGGGCGTGAGATGCAGTTGCCCAGGGGCAAGGGGCTGGTAGCGGGGCTCCACATCGAAATAAGCGCAGAATTTGTCCCAACACACCTGCCGGTTGGCACCCATCACCAGATTGGGCCGGCTGCTCGCCAACCCGGCCCGCTCTTGCCGCTGGCGCCAATGCCAGCGCATCACCACCCCCGCGAGCATGCAGCCCTCGCTGGAGCCTGTGGTGGAAGCGCCTACGGTGGTGGCGGGATCGGGCGCATGCCACAACTGGGCGAGGATCCGCAAGCAGCGCTGTTCGAGGTCGGCCGTCTGGGGATATTCATCCTTGTCGATCAAATTCTTGTCGGCGCACTCCTCCATCAGCCGGCGCGCCTCCGGTTCCATCCAGGTGCCCACAAAGGTGGCCAGATTGAGGCGAGCGTTGCCATCCAAGAGCAGATGGCCATGAATCAGCTCGTAGGCCGCATCCCCCCGCATCCCCGCTTCCGGGAGAGCATCGTGCGGGAGATCCGCCGGCAGGTGGGCGCCAAACTGTGGAAAAGGGCTGCTGGTCATCGCATCGCCTCTTGAATCGGTTCTACACCCATATGTGGCCAGCGATTTTGATGTCCTCTCGGGGGGACTCACGCCTGTTGGCCATTCTCCATAAGGTGGCAGCATTGTTTCGTCGAGGAGGCGATGAGCACTCCATCCCTGCCGAACTCAAAAGATCTGGCGCACTATCTCGAGGCCCGGGGGGAACTCGGCAAGCCCTGGATGTGGCATCTGCTGCGACTCAGCAAACTCCAGGAGAGCAAAGACAGCCTCTCGCCCGAAGAATATTTGCAGCACCTGCAGGAGGCCCACGCCGCTCTGATGCGCTTGGGCGAATTCTGGAAAGGACGCGAAAAAGAGGTGTTCGGCGGAACCTATCAGCCCTCTTCCGTGCTTGAGCCCCTTCCAGGAAGCCCAGAGGACCGATGAGCTCCACGCCCCGGGAGCGGCACAAGTTCGGCATGGCGCCGCTCATCCGCGGCACACTCCTGGTGCTCTATGCCGCCCTTGTTGTTCCCCTTCCCCTGATCGCCCCAGTGGGCTGGAGGCCCTTCCTCTGGGGAGCCCTGGCCCTCGGCCTGGTCCTGGTGCTGGCCATCACAAGCGAACAGGTGATCCTCGATGGGGAGGGCTTGCGCTTGACCCACCCCGGCTGGTGTGGGTGGTGGCTTCGACGCGGGTGGCACCTGTCCTGGGACCAGGTGGAAGGCCTCACTCCGGTGGCCACCAGCCAAGGAGGGAGAGTGTTTTACGTGCGCACCTCCGGTGCCTCTGCCCAAGACGCCAGCCAGCCCACTTCGCAGGCCTACCTCTTGCCCCAGCGCGTGGAGCGCTTTGATGACTTTCTGACCCAATTCAGTGCTCTCAGCGGGCTGGCCACCGATTCAGTGGTGCGAATCACTCCACCGTGGACCTACCAACTCCTGGGGGTGATGAGCCTCACCCTGTTGCTGGGAGAACTGGTGAGCCTCACCTGGCTGAGGCCCCTCTCCTAGAGGAGGCTCGGAAAGAGGCGCAACCATCAGAAGGGGCGATTGCTGTGGCTCTGCTGAAGAACCGCGGGTGCCTTGCCACTGAGGGCCTCCTCCCCTTCCGGCAGGGTGTCGAGGCTGAAGCGGTAGCCCTGTTGACGCATGGTTTCAATCCCGCCTCCCTCTCCCAGGCCAGCCTGCTCGAGCTTGCGGCGCAGTGTGAGCACCTGGGTGTCGACGGAGCGGGGGCCGCCACTGAAGGGTGGCCAGGCCATGCGCAACAGTTCTTGGCGAGAGCGCACCACCCCGGGGGGCATCAACAACGCGCACAACAACGCGAATTCCCTTGGGCTGAGTTCCACGGGTTGGTCCCGCAGAGTGACTTGACGCAACAACAGATGGACCTCCAAGGGACCCACGCACACCCGCTCCTGCAGCCCCGAACCACTCCGTCTGAGCAGGGTGCGACAGCGAGCCGCCAGTTCCTCCAAGCCGAAGGGCTTCCGGAGCACATCATCGGCGCCCGCATCCAGGAGAGACACCACCGGTTCAGATCCGGAGCGGGCCGTGAGCACCATGACCGGACAATGGAGCTGGCCCGCCAATCTCAGAGCTGAGGTTTCTTCAAGGAGCTCCGCACTCACAAGCAAGTGAGGGGCTTGACCCTGACAAATGTCGAGAGCCTCCCGGGCCGTGCCCACCGCAGCGGCCAGGTGGCCATCTTGGCGCAGCCTCTGGGCCAGCACAGTGCGAAGGGTGGCGTGGGGGTCAACAACGAGAACCCTCCTCGCATGGCCGCCGTGATCGATTTCATTCGGCTGAACCATAAGAGTCTTATATGAGACCAGTCGAGATAAGCTTTTTAACAATACCACTCTTATTTGCTGCCAACAAAGGCAGGTGCGGTTCTCCAGCCGGGTTAACCCGCACAAAGCTCTTGCGCAATTGCCAGAATGAATGCAGGGCCTGCCCTATTCATGACTGCTCTGCAACATCCCGACGCCATCCGCCACTTCCAATCGCTCTGCGATGCATGCCAGGAATTGGCCCACCACCACCACAGCCCCTCCGAACTTCGGCTCTACGCCGAGGGCTATCTTCATGCCCTGCGGCGCACGGCGGTGCTTGATCACCATTCTCAGCGCAGGCTTGAGGAGCTGATCGACAGGTGGATCCTGGATCCCTCAGGCTTCCTGGGTCCCGATGGCCATCCCCTAACCCTTCTGGAGCGGGAGCATCGCTGAGACTCTGCCCCCTTCTCCAT
>JBIIJA010000268.1:0-3926 GCA_044234195.1 Cyanobium sp.
ATCAACGCACCGGAAAGGTGTGGGTGCGCCAGGAGGCGGGCCTTGGAGAAGGGGTGTTAGTGAGTGGCCACAGCGAGGCCCATCCCGATCGTGAGGACACTTGGGGGCCCCTTCCTTTGGATTTCTTCCCCTGTGCTTCCAGCGAAACTTCAGGAGCTGGGGCCACCGGTCTTTAGGCTGGTCGGCTGTGAATGGGCAGGAGCCCCTGCCGGCCACCCACCGATGAACGGATCCTCCCTGCGCATCGCCTCCCGCCGGAGCCAATTGGCGATGGTGCAGACCCACTGGGTGCGTGATGCCCTGTTGAGAGCTCACCCCGGCCTGGAGATCCGTATCGAGGCCATGGCGACGCAGGGCGACAAGATTCTCGATGTGGCCCTTGCCAAGATCGGCGACAAGGGGTTGTTTACCAAGGAGCTGGAAGCCCAGATGCTCGTGGATCGGGCCGATATCGCGGTGCACAGCCTGAAAGATCTCCCCACCCAACTTCCTGAGGGTTTGATTCTCGGATGCGTCACCGAGCGGGAAGATCCCGCCGATGCCCTGGTGGTGCACCAGAAGCACCGGGACAAAACCCTTGAAACCCTCCCCGAGGGCAGTGTGGTGGGCACCAGTTCCTTGCGGCGCCTCGCCCAATTGCGCCACCACTGTCCCCACCTCACCTTCAAAGATGTGCGCGGCAATGTGATCACCCGCCTGGAAAAGCTGGATGGGGGCGAGTTTGATTGTCTGATCCTCGCCGCTGCAGGTCTGAGCCGCCTCGGCCTGAGCGATCGCATCCACCAGCTCATCGACCCCTCCATTTCTCTCCATGCGGTGGGACAAGGGGCCCTCGGCATTGAATGTCGCCAGGGGGATGAGCGGGTGTTGGAGCAGATCAAGGTGCTGGAACATCTGCCCACTGCCCGACGCTGCCTCGCGGAGCGGGCCTTTCTGCGTGCCCTGGAGGGAGGCTGCCAGGTGCCCATTGGCGTGAACACCCGCTTTGAAGGGGAGATCCTGGTGTTGACGGGCATGGTGGCAAGCCTGGATGGCCAGCGCCTGATCCGGGATGAGGCGAGAGGGGATCAGAGCAATCCAGAGGGGATTGGCATTGCCCTGGCGGACAGACTGCGTCAACAGGGCGCCACACCCATTTTGGAGGAGATCTTTGCAAGCGTCCGCCCCGGTTGTTGAGGGTCCACCGGCCTCCTCAGAAGGGAGGCCGGTGGGCGCGGTCCAGCCCTTTCAGTGGGGTCTTGTGGGCTGGGCGGCCCTGGTTGGCACCCTGACGGGCCTGGCCATCGTTGGCTTTCACGAGCTGCTGGGCTTCATTAACAACTTTCTGTTTGGCCCTTTTGTGGAGGGGTTGCTCGTGATCGGCCGCTCGCCAGTGGCCACGGGCCTGACCGATGGGGGCGGGCTGGATCTGCCTCCCCTGGCTCCTGAGGCGGGGACTCCTTTGAAATCCATGGTGCAGCTCGGGCTGGATGGGTTGGGTTGGCTCGCGCCTGCCGCTCCGCCTGCCCCCCCGGAGCCCCAAGCCTCCGCATCCGACACGCTGGCCGACTGGCTAGCCCTCTGGCCTGTGGTGGTGGTGCCCACCTTGGGGGGATTGGCGGTGGGGGTGCTCAGATGGTTGTCGGGTTCGATAGGCCCCGGCATTCCTAGTCTTCTGGCCATGGCTGATGGGGCTGCGGCTCCGGCGCCCCGTTTGCCGCTGGTGCGCTTGTTGGCAGCGTCCCTGAGCTTGGGGAGCGGCGCATCCCTAGGACCGGAGGGTCCGAGCGTCGAGAGCGGGGGCAATCTTGGCCTCTGGGTGGCCAACCGGGCGGGTCTGACGCCCCAGTCGCAAAAGGCCCTGGTGGCGGCGGGGATCGCGGCAGGGTTGGCGGCAGGGTTTAAGGCGCCCATCGCTGGCGTGTTTTTCGCCTTTGAAGGCAGCTTCAATGCCATTCAGAGTCGTCCCAGCCTGAGGGCTGTTCTGGTGGCAGCCGTGACATCGGCTTTGGTCACCCAAGTGGTGTTGGGGGATTCCCCCATCCTGCGGCTGCCCGCCTATCAGGTGCGCTCTCCGTTGGAGCTCCCCCTCTACCTCGGTCTTGGGTTGGTGGCCAGCCTTCTCTCCCTCTCCCTGGTGCGCTTGATGGCCCTTGGCCGCCATCCACGGGTGATCGCTCTGGTCAACCAGCTTCCGCCGGGTTTGGCCACGGCCTTGGGAGGCGCCGCCGTTGGCGGCCTGGCTCTTCTCTTCCCTGAGGTGTTGGGGGTGGGCTACGACACCATCGAGAGCCTGCTTGGGCAGGACGAAGCCCTCCCCTTGCTCACCCTTCTTGGGGTGATGGCCGCCAAGTTGGTGGCCACAACCCTTAGCAATGCCTCTGGATTTGTCGGTGGGGGATTCGCGCCGGCCCTGTTCCTTGGAGCCGTGCTAGGGAATGTTTATGGCCAGTTTCTTGGAGAAGGGGGGTTGCATTTGCCGGTGGCGGAACCCCCCGCCTACGCCATGGTCGGCATGGCGGCCGTGTTGGCGGGCAGTGCGCGAGCACCGATCACTTCGATCCTGTTGTTGTTTGAACTCACCCGCGACATCCGCATCGTTCTTCCACTGATGGCCGCCGCGGGCCTGAGTGCGGCCCTGGTGGAGCGTTGGCAGGGCTATCAGGCCTCTGATTTGTTGGGTCGGGATCTGGTGGAAGAGAGGCGAAGAAACCTGATGGCTTCCGTCTCTGTCTTAGAGGCCCTCGAACCGGAGGCGCCCCTGGTGCTGCCAGTTTCCACCTCCACGGCGAAGGCCCTGAACCTCCTGATCGAGGTGCATGGCCACTGCCTCCTGGTGACAGATCAGGGCCAGGCCAAGGGCCTGGTCAATTTGGCCGATTTGCAACGGGGCCTTCAACGGCAACAGGAGCAGGGAATCTCCCATGGGTCGAATGGACTGTCGACGCTGAAGGATTGCCTGCGCTCCGAATTGGTTTGGCTCCCTGAAGGGGCGAATCTCTGCCAGCTGGAAGACCAACTGGTCCCGGGGGGGTTGCGTCAGGTCCCAGTGTTTGCGGTATCCGCGGAAGGGGAAGCTCTGCTCCCCCAGGGCCTCCCCGGGACGGGACTGTCGGAGGCGAGCTTGCTGGGGTTAGCGAGCCGGGATGGACTGGCCAGGGCGGTGGCTCGAAACCTTCAGATCTTGGGATCTTCGACTGCAGAGAGCAGGGCTTCGGCCACTGGATCGGCCTGAGAAAGCAGCTTGAGGATCCGTTGGAGATCGAGGTCGGAAAGTTCTCCGTCATCCCCCCACTTCAGGGCCGTGCTGTTCAACTGGTCGGTGGTGTGCTGAGGCATCGCTGCGGGAGCACTCGTGGTGGCGGTCCAGGTCTCGGACATAGGAAGCACGGGGAGAGGTATGGTCCGGCGGAGAAATGTTCGAAAGAACATAGGGGGAAAGGGCTGCACACAGGAAGGGCTTGAGAGCGATCTGCAGAATGTTTTCCGATGCATCCCCTACGGCCCCTGGCAAGGCCCAAAGCCGTTGGTATGTTGACCTTCAGGACCTTGGCCCTGGCCCGCCTCGCTTCCCTGATGTGGACAGGGAAGCCGGCTAGGGGATCAGCAAACGATTCGCTCTTTTAGTTGGCTGTTGCATCGACTGGCGGGCCCATTCGTTCCCTCATCAACGTTTGCACCATCAGCCGCAGCGTTGGCCGGTTGCCACCGGCTGCTCGCCACGTCTCAATCCACTCCGCCATGGTTTGGCTTTCGGAGGCGGCGTTTCCTTCTGCTTCCTCCTCCGTGCTCCTGGCTAAGCGGCTCAGATAGGCGAGGGCATCATCGAGACAGGAGGGCCCGGCCCCGAATCCATCCAGCCGGGGGTCCAGAGCGGCCAGAAGGGTTTCCATGGCCGCCAGGCTCAGGGGCTTGAGGGAACCCTCCGTTGCCAACTCCTCTGCCAT
>JBIIJA010000428.1:0-3905 GCA_044234195.1 Cyanobium sp.
GATGATTTCCCCCTGGGGGTTGGCCATTAGACCGCGCATCCCCACCAGCTGGCGCACCTGCGACATGTTGCCACGGGCACCGGAATTCGCCATCATCCAGACGGAATTCAGCGGATCGTTCTCGTTAAAATTGCGCTTTACTTCTTCCACGAGACGCTCATTGGTCTCGGTCCACGTATCGATCACTTTTGTGTGGCGCTCGACCTCCGTGATTTCACCCAAGCGATAGCGCTCTTCCGTGTTGGTGATTTCCTCCTCCGCCTCCTGCAACAAACGTGCCTTCTCACTTGGAATGCGCAAGTCGTCCACTGAAATCGAAACCGCTGCTTGGGTGGCGTAGTGGAAGCCCAGGTTTTTCAGTTCATCAGCCATAGCTGAGGTGGCTGCTGTGCCGTGGTGCTTGTAGGCCCAGGCCACAAGATTGCGCAGCACCTTTTTGTCGATCACGCGGTTACGGAAGGGTGGTGCAACCGTGCCCAGGGGGGCTTCCACCGGGGTGTCCTTGGGAGCTGGAGTCGCCTTGGCGGATTTCTTCTTAGAGGAAGGGGTGCTCATAACCGTTGTGGATCAGGAAGAGAGTGGAAGAAGCGCTCAGGGAGTGGAGACGTGACTAGTTGGCGGCAACGGCATCGATAATGGTTTGATTGATCACCACACGGCCGACAGTGGTGAGGAGGTAGCGACTAATCAACGCACCATCTTCATCAAAACGATCGCGCCGGAAACGCCACTGCTCAACGCGAGTGCCATCGGAGAGCGTTTCGGAGGAAACGGGGGCCTCTGCCTCTTCGTCTGTTTCGACCTCTCCATGGAAACGGACCCAGACCCAATCATGGAGATGGAGATGTTTCTCATCAAAAGCCGCGATCACATCCTCCAAACCTGCAAATGTCAGAGAGCGGTCGCCGAAGTCAGGTTTGGGCCTGGCACGATTCACGGCAGTGAGGTAATAAGCGCCGAGCACCATGTCTTGCGATGGCGTGATGATGGGTTCACCGGTGGCGGGCGAAAGGATGTTGTTGCTGGCCAGCATCAACATGCGTGCTTCTGTTTGGGCCTCGATCGCGAGGGGAACGTGCACAGCCATTTGGTCGCCGTCAAAGTCCGCGTTGAAGGCCGGACAAACCAAGGGGTGGAGTTGGATGGCACGCCCATCCACCAGCTTCGGCTCAAAGGCTTGAATGCCTAATCTGTGCAGGGTGGGAGCACGGTTGAGAAGGATGGGATGCCCCTCAATCACTTCCTGAAGAACCTGCATCACCTCGTCGTCAGCCTTCTGGATCAACTTTTTGGCTGCTTTGATGTTGTTGACAATATTTTGACGAATCAACCGATGAATCACAAAGGGCTGGAAGAGCTCGATTGCCATCTCCTTCGGCAGACCGCATTGATGCATTTTCAGCTTGGGACCAACCACAATCACAGAACGGCCGGAATAATCCACCCGTTTTCCAAGCAGGTTCTGTCGGAAACGACCTTGCTTCCCTTCAATAATGTCGCTGAGTGATTTCAGGGCACGATTATTTGCGCCAACAACTGTGCGACCGCGCCGGCCGTTATCGATTAAGGCGTCGACAGCTTCCTGCAACATTCGCTTTTCGTTGCGAACGATGATCTCCGGGGCCAAAATCTCCTGAAGGCGAGCCAAACGATTGTTCCGATTGATCACTCTGCGATAGAGATCATTCAAATCGCTGGTGGCAAAGCGGCCCCCGTCCAGTTGAACCATGGGTCGCAAATCCGGGGGAATGACCGGAATCACATCCAAAACCATCCACTCTGGGCGGGCGTTGGTGGCGATAAAATTGTCGATAACGCGCAATCGCTTGATCAGTTTTGCGCGCTTCTGTCCCTTACTTGCGCTGATCTCCTCACGAAGCTGCTCGGCAATTTCATTCAATTCCAGATCCGTGAGCAGCTGCTTCAGGGCTTCAGCTCCAATGCCAACAATGGGCTCATTTTCAATATCCGAATCCTCGGCAAAGATTTGATCTTCAATTTCCAGCCATTCATCCTCAGTGAGAAGCTGCTTATAAACCAGGTCCTTGTGATCACCGGGATCTAGAACAACGTAACAGTTAAAATAGACAATTTGCTCCACATCCCTCAAGGGCATATCAAGAAGGATGGCCACGTAACTGGGAATGCCCTTGAGATACCAAACATGGGAAACAGGGGCTGCCAACTTAATGAATCCCATCCGGTGCCGCCGCACACGGCTTTCAGTGACTTCCACACCACAACGCTCACACACAATGCCGCGATGGCGCACCCTCTTATACTTGCCGCAGTGGCACTCCCAGTCTTTAGACGGTCCAAAAATCTTCTCGCAAAACAAGCCATCCATTTCTGGCTTGAGTGTTCGATAGTTGATGGTTTCCGGCTTAGTGACCTCTCCAACGACCTGACCATTGGGCAGGGTGCGTTGCCCCCACTGCATGATCCGCTCGGGAGATGCAAGGGTGATCTTGACGTAATCGAAGTAGTTCTCGCTTCGGGGATTGCTGTTAGACATGGGAAGAGATGGGTGCAGGGAAACAAGAAAGGGGCAGATCAGTCTTCGTCGTAATCAGCAACACCAAGGGATTCATAGGTTGGGCGGCTAGGGGTGCTGCGACGGGGATTGACGTCTTGCATGAGATCCACCTCTTCGCCGGCATCGGTGTAGACAGCGATGTCCAGACCCAGGGACTGCAACTCACGCATCAACACCTTGAAGGATTCAGGCGTGCCCGGTCGAGGGATGGGTTTGCCTTTCACGATCGCGTTGAGAGCTTCGTTACGACCCTGCATGTCATCGGATTTAACGGTGAGCAGTTCCTGCAGGGTGTAGGCAGCGCCATAGGCCTCGAGAGCCCAGACCTCCATCTCACCCAACCGCTGGCCACCCTGCTGGGCTTTCCCGCCCAAGGGTTGCTGGGTCACCAGGGAGTAGGGGCCGGTGGAGCGGGCGTGAATCTTGTCATCGACTAGGTGGACGAGCTTGAGGATGTGGGCGTAACCCACGGTTACCGGTTGATCGAAAGGCTCGCCGGTGCGGCCATCAATCAGCTGGATCTTTCCGGGATTCTCAGGGTCATAGACCCAATCCTTTCCGGGCTGCTTCGCAGCTTCCTCGAGATAAGCCTGCACGGTTTGCTTGGATTTTTCCGCGCCGTGCATCTCATCAAAAGGAATCACTTTCACGCGACAACCAAGATGGGCTGACGCCCAACCCATGAGGCACTCAAACACCTGGCCGACATTCATCCGGCTGGGAACGCCGAGGGGATTCAGCACGATGTCGATCGGAGTGCCATCGGGGAGATAGGGCATATCCTCCCGGGGGAGAATGCGGCTGATGATTCCCTTGTTGCCATGGCGACCTGCCATTTTGTCGCCGACCTGGATCTTGCGACGCTGGGCCACATACACACGCACCACCATGTTGGCGCCTGGTGGCAGCTCATCTCCTTGCTCGCGGGTATAAATCCGAACATCCACCACCCGTCCGCGCTCGGTGCTGGGAACACGGAGAGAGTTATCCCGAACATCCCGAGCTTTTTCCCCGAAAATCGCGCGCAGAAGCTTCTCCTCTGGCGGTTGATCGGATTCGCCCTTGGGCGTCACTTTGCCCACGAGAATGTCTCCGCTTTCGACGTAGGCGCCGATACGGATGATTCCCATTTCATCAAGATTTCTCAGGCTTTCTTCCGCGACATTAGGAATCTCACGGGTGATTTCTTCGGGACCTAATTTGGTTTGCCTGGCCTCGATCTCATATTTCTCGATATGAACAGAGGTGTAGAGATCATCGTGCACCAACCGCTCGCTGACCAGGATGGCGTCTTCATAGTTATATCCCTCCCAGGGCATGTAAGCGATCATCACATTTTGCCCAAGGGCAATCTCTCCACCTTCACAGG
>JBIIJA010000271.1:0-3889 GCA_044234195.1 Cyanobium sp.
TCACCCCCTCCAGGTATTTGAAGCTCACGATCGGCAGACCCGGCGCCGCCGCCGCTACCAGCTCGATCACTTTTTCGGTGGGCTCCAGCTCCACCACCAGCTGGCTCTGGCCGCTGCTGATCTTGCCCGCCACCACCTCCCGTGGGCGGTAGTCGGCCACGGCAGCGGAGAGCACGGCCGCCTCCGCGCCGGCGGCCACCTCCGCCAGCACCATGTCCTTGTAAGCGTCATAGGTGGGCGCGATCGCCACCGACGGCAGCCAGGCCGCCGGCCGCCAGCCCCCATCCCCCAGCACCAGCTGGCTGTCCGCCCCGCGCCGCAACAGCTCCTCATGGATGGCGGCCCCCAGCTGGCCGCGAAAGCGGCTGGTGAGGCGCCGCACGCCATCGATCGGCACCGGAGTGGGCCCGCCCGTCACCAGGAGCCGCCGATCCCGCAGGGGGGAGCGGCTGAGGGCGCGGCACACCGCCGCCACGATCAGCTCCTCCTCCGGCAGGTTGTGCTTGCCGTAGGCATCTCTCGGAGGCACAAAGCGCACTCCCAGTGCCGCCAGAGTGCGGCAGTTGGCTTCCAGCACGGCATGGTGCATCGAACCGTGCATGGTGGGGGCCATCAGCACCGCGGTCTCCCCCTGTGCCAACCGACCCAAGGCCGAGGCCAGGGTGGCGGTGACCAGGGAATCGGCGATGCCGTTCGCCGCCTTGCCGATGGTGTTGTAGGTGGCGGGGGCCACCAGGTAGGCGGCGAAATCTTCCCCGTCGCTGAGGTGTTCGGCTCGCCAGCTGAGATCCCGCACCAACGGCCGGCAGGTGCTCCACTCCAGCGCCTCGGCGCCCACATAGCGCAGGGCCTCGGGCGCGCAGAACGCTGTCACGGCCGCTCCCCGCCGCCGCAGGGCCCGGGCGAGCAGCGGTGCCTTCATCGCCGCGATGCCCGCCCCCACCAACAGGGCAATGCTGCGGCCCTCCAGGTGGCCAGAGAGCAAGGGCACGTCATGGTCGCCGATGGCCGCGCTGGCGGGGGGGCTGAAGCTCCAGTCGAAGGGGCCGCCCACGGCCTAGATCCCCAGCCGCTGCCAGATCACATCCATCTGGGCCCGGTGCAAGTCGGTGGCGAAGCAGGCCTCCAGCTCCTCGGGGCTGAGACGGCCCGTCACCTCTGGGTCGGCGGCCAGGTTCGCGCGGAAGTCGCCCCCTTCTCGGTTCCAGGCGGCATGGGCGTGGCGTTGCACCAGCCGGTAGGCCTCCTCCCGGCTCAGACCCTTCTCCACGAGCGCCAGCAGCACCCGCTGGCTGAACACCACGCCGCCGTAGACGTTCATGTTGCGAGCCATGTTTTCCGGATAGACCCCCAGCCCTTTCACCACCTCGGTCATCTCTCGCAGCATGAAGTGCAGCGTCACCGAGCAGTCGGGGAGCATCATGCGCTCCACCGAGCTGTGGCTGATGTCGCGCTCGTGCCACAGGGCCATGTTTTCCAGGGCGGCCACGGTGTAGCTCCGCAGCACCCGGGCCAGGCCGCTGATGCGCTCGCTGCGGATCGGGTTGCGCTTGTGGGGCATGGCCGAGCTCCCTTTTTGCCCCTTGGCGAAGTTTTCCTCCACCTCCAACACGTCGCTGCGTTGCAGGTTGCGGATCTCCGTGGCGAAGCGCTCCAGGGAGGCGCCGATCAGGGCCAGGGTCTGCACATAATCGGCATGGCGATCACGGCTGATCACCTGGGTGCTGGCCGTGTCGGGCACCAGGCCCAGCAGCCGGCAGGTGATGGCCTCCACCTCCGGATCGGTGTTGGCGTAGGTGCCCATGGCACCGCTCACCTGGCCTACGGCCACGGTGGTTTTCAGCCGGGCCAACCGCTCCTGGTTGCGCAGGGTTTCCGCCAGCCAGCCCGCCACCTTGAAGCCAAAGGTGATCGGCTCCCCATGGATCGCATGGGAGCGGCCGATCATCACCGTGCCCTTGTGGGCCTGGGCCAACTCCCGCAGGGCTGCCACCAGGTGGGCCAGTTCCTTTTCCAGTTCGCCGACGGAGGCCTTCAATTGCAGGGCCAGGCCCGTATCCAACACATCGGAGCTGGTCATTCCCACGTGGATGTAGCGGCCCGCATCCCCCACGTGCTCATTCACGTTGGTGAGGAAGGCGATCACGTCGTGCCTCACCTCCGCCTCGATCTCCAGAATGCGGGGAACGGAGAAGGCTGCCCGCTCGCGAATCTGCGCCATCGCCTCGGCGGGCACCCGGCCGAGATCCGCATTGGCTTGGCAGGCGGCGATTTCCACCTCCAGCCAGCTGCGAAACTTGGCCTCCTCGCTCCATAGGGAGCCCATCTCGGGGAGGGTATAGCGCTCGATCAAGGGCGGAGAATGAAGGGCTGACCCAACCTATCGGCACGCGCCACTTGCACAGGCCACCAAACGCCCCCGATGCTGTGAGGGATTCGTGCTGGCCGGCGGTGCACAGAAGCCTGGAAGATACGGAGGGTCAACAAGTGCCTAGACCTGAATGGTCCTCAGGCTGCGGAGGTGAGCTTGCGGTGGGCCACTTCCAAGTGGAGACAGTTGCCCCAAGATTGTTGACGCACCCAGCAGCGCCCCCCGCGGCAATGAATCAGTTGAAACGGTGGTAGGTCGTCTGGATGATCGTGCAACCGCACAAAACTGCCAGGGCGCAATAATTCGAGCACGTCGGCCAAGTGAATGGTGCTCTCTCGTGCCATGGTCAGCGTCCGAGGTGGAGCCATCCTCCCCTTCTTCAACGGGGATGGGCCGGCTCCTTGGTTTTTGTTCCGTTTTCTGCGTGGAAATCATGACCAAACGGCAGCGGCTCGATTTGCTGTTGCTGGAGCGGGGTCTTGCCACCAGCCGTGAGCAGGCGCAGCAGATCATCCGGGCGGGCTGGGTGCGCCAGGCCGGCCGCGTGCTGGATAAGCCAGGCACGGCCATACCTGCCGATACGCCCTTGGAGGTGGAGGCCCAGCCCCGTTACGTCTCCCGGGGGGGGGAGAAACTGGAGGCGGCCCTGAAGGCCTTCCCCATCCCGGTGGAAGGGCGGGTGTGCCTCGATGCTGGCCTTTCCACCGGGGGCTTTAGTGATTGCCTGCTCCAGCGTGGAGCTCGGCGCATCTATGGCGTCGATGTGGGCTATGGGCAGGTGGCCTGGAGCCTGCGCACCGATCCACGGATGGTGCTGCGGGAACGCACCAACCTGCGCCACCTCACGCCCGAGGAGCTCTATGGGCCCCAGGATCCCTGGCCCGATCTCGCGGTGGCGGATCTCTCTTTCATTTCCCTGCGCTGTGTACTGCCTGCCTTGGGAGAGCTGTTGCGGCCCCTCTCACCCCTTGACGCGATGGAGCTGGTGGTGTTGGTGAAGCCCCAGTTCGAGGTGGGCCGCGAGGGGGTGGGGAAGGGAGGTGTGGTGAGGGATCCCCAGGCCCACGCCAGGGCGATCGCGGGGGTGCTTGAGGCGGCAGAAGCCCTCGGCTGGCAGGGGAAGGGCCTCACCGGCTCGCCCATTACGGGTCCGGCGGGCAACCATGAATACCTCCTTTGGCTCAGCTCCAGTTCTGGCGGGCTGGTGAGGGGAGAGGGCAGCCCAGGACCTCTGGATCCAGATCAGATCAGGGCGGTTGTGCGGGCCACCTTGGGGAGCTGATGGGGCCTGCCCTCAGGGTGTGCAGGCCCCGCAGGTCTCAAATGGCGCTGCTGTCCCGATCGCCTGTGCGGATGCGAATCACCGACTCCACAGGCGAAATGAAAATCTTGCCATCCCCGATTTCACCGGTGCGGGCGGCCTCTTGGATCGCATCCACCACTGTGGCGACGCGATCGTCATCCACCACGATCTCCAGCTTGAGTTTTTGCAGGAATTCCACAGTGAATTCCGAGCCC
>JBIIJA010000272.1:0-3887 GCA_044234195.1 Cyanobium sp.
CCATCGGTCTCGAAATTGGCGGTGAGGCCAAGGGAGCGAAGCGCTCCCAGCTGGGCGTCGGAGTTGGTGCTGTCGCCGTAGCGGGCGCGCAACTTGTCGTAGACGTTCTCGTTGGGCTCCTTGCCCCAGTACATGGCCAGCATCGCCGAGCTGGCCGAAAAGCATTCGCGCCAACCCTGCCCGTCTGCCATGAGCAACTGATCGTTGTAGGGCACCTTCAGGGGATTGCTGAAGCGGGAGTGGACTGGCGCAGGTCTAGTTGGCTCCTCACCACCGCGCGCTGGATTGGAAGCCTCTCTGGTGGTCACCGGGGTTGTCCAGAGGTTGGCCTCCGCCTGGCGTCGTCGAAGGAGACCAGCCTCCACGGCAGTGCCGGGATCGCAGTAGAGGAGAAAAGTCTGGGGCACTTGGGCCCAGTCGTGGGTTTTCAGATCGCGGGTGATGGTGCCGAAGTTCTCCTCGTCGCCATAGAAATCCGATCCGAGATTCCAGGCAAAATCCAGCAGGGCGCAGCGCTGATTGGAGGTCATTTGCTGCCAGTAGGGAATCGTCGCCGCCAGGTGGTTGGCGCACACTTGGGCCTGCCGCTGCAGTTCCTCATCGGCCTCCGCGGGGGTGATGGTCTGCCCAGGCTGCACGGGCCTCCCCTCCAGGGTGGTGAAGCCGTAGCCGATGGTCCAGGGGTCGGCGCCAGTGGCTGGATCGGGATAAGCGTGGTCGACGAATCCCTCAAACTCCCGGATCATCGCCATTGCCGGGCCATACTCCTGAGCCCAGGAGGGGGCAGCCTTTGCAGGAGCTGGAGCGGGTTTTCCAGACAACTGACGATGGGAGATGGGTGGAGTGGGGTTGGCTCTCCCGTCGGCTGGCCCAGGGGAACTGTCGGCGGCAGGCGCCCTTCCCATCAGGGGTTGTCGGTCAGGTGGGGGGCTTTGAGGGGCTGGTCTTGTCGCGGCGGGGCCTGCGGGGTCGGTGCTGGACAGGGCTGCGGTGCTCTGCAAGAGCGGCCTTTCAGGCGCAGGGCTGCTGTAGGCGGGCCTGTCCTGTGCCGCGGCGGAGCGCCCTGGGCTGTCAGCGGCTGTGGTGGTGACGATCTGGGAGGGAGATGGGGGAGCGGCTGGTCCAACAGAGCTGCTGCGGATGTTGGGCTGGATGGCAGTGGAGATCTTGTTGGCCACATAGGGCGCAAAGAGGCTCAGGCCAGATAGCAGAAAGGTGCTCACGGCCGGCATGGAATCTGGGAGCTGGCAGGTGAGGCCAAAGCTGTAAAGCGCGAATCCGCCGAAGCCCATGTAGAGCATCAGGATCCCCAACCCGCCGAGGGTGGCGATCATCCGGCTGCTGCTGGCTTCCAGCAGGGTCATCGCCATGGGTGTGCCGTCGGCTCCGCGGATCACATGGCTGGAGGCCGTGGCCCCCAGCCCCATGGCCATGCGATCACCTCCTGATTCCGTCCAGCGCATTTCCACAGGAATGGTGAGCCGGGTTGGTTCCGAGAGGGCATTGGCGAGCGACCAGCCCTCCTTGGTGAGGCGCCGTTTCACCAGAAAGAGGCCCACGAAGGCCCCCAGGATCACCATCAGGGTGAGGGCATACACCAAGGGCAGGGCCATGGTGCGGCAGGAGCCATCGTTGACCCCTGGGGTGTTCACCCCCATGGCCCCCAGGGTTTGGCCCAGGGCGCCCGGGGCGCTTAGGCCCATCAGGGTCAGGGGCAGTAGGCGCCAGCGCCGCACAGGCTGCCATCGGGGTGGGGCATGGGAAGAGGGGGATGCCGCAGCGGGCATTTGGCGGGACTGGAACACCATTTAGGAGGTCAGGCTGATTTCAGCCTGGCAAGGGTTGTTGAATCTGAACATCGATCTGATGTCTATTGACATCAGATGGAGCCCATCCCCCCTGGGAGTGGGCTCCGGCGTATCCGTTGTTTCAATCGGCTTTGATGGTCGCAAATTTGACGACCCCGTAAGCATCGAGTGAACGGTCGAAAACGGTGTAGTAGTTGTTCATCAGAGGCAGGCCCAGGATCGACTGCGGCATGCCGCCGCTCTCAATCACGAAGACAGCCAGTCCTGGAGCGACCGCATCAAACTGCCAGTAAGTTTGGGGTGCGACAGCCAGACGCACTTGTTCACCATTCAAACCTGAAAGGATGAAAAAAAGAGTTGGCCACTGCGAAAGGTCGATGGTGGACTTGTCGATGGCGTTACCCGAGGCCTGCTGAATCAAAGCGGCAAAACTTGGATTGACCGCCTTAAAGCCTGCAAGAACCGACGTCCAGACATCTGGCGCAAGGCAGAGTGAGTTCGTGCCGCTATCCACAATCGCGTTCGAAATCAAGGTCTGCTTGAGGCCGGCAGAGAGAGGAGAAACGGTTTGAATTGCCGACTCGCCAACTTGAATAGCGGTCAGATTGACGTTGTAATACAAGTCGTCTAGCACGGCTACACTGAGGAATGATCCGGAATAGAAATCAACCTTCTCTTCTCCCCCGCCGAGAACGAAGAATCCTTGATTGATCGGATCGGCTTCAGGATTTTCGCAGGCCAGACATGGATAGGAGCGTAGGGTATAGAAAGCAAACTTATTGGCGATCTCAGTCTCCTGCTTTAATTGTTCAAAATATGGTGGGATGTCTTCGAATTGAAGGGTTTGAAACAGGGACATCAACTGGCTCAAGCCCGTTGATGAGTTCGCCACTGCAAACGGCCAGGGAAAGGAGCTTGCTGGCAAGTTATGGAGCTGGAGAAAGGCAGATAGGTTGTAGGCCTGGTTCAGCCCTTTGTAGGCAAGCCCCAGAATGCCATCGGCGTTTCCAAAGTTGTCTGGCAGCGAAGCATCCGTAATGGCGAGATAGGCTTGCTCAAGGGCGATAGCGTCTTCGTTCTCGCCAAAGGACACCTTCGTTTGAACAAGTGGGCCAGCCCAGCCGCCGGTTCCGTAACTCACATCCTGGGCGAAGGAAGTGGGCTGCAAGATATTGTCCTTGGCAGGATTATATTTTGATGTCTTGACTGCAAGTGTCCCTTCACTTCCAACAGCTAACTGAGCTGTGTAATCTCCATTTGCGTAGAAGTTTGTGATGGGGATTGTTGCGGATTTGGTCATGGGTGCAATCTTTCAAAGTGTAGAACAGAAGGTATTGGCCTGATCTGCTCAGGCTGTTTTTCGACGTTTGCGTGGAATGCTGGTCTTCTAGGTCTTTACTTAGGAGATTCGGAGACTGAACTGGCACCCGCCTCGGCCCATTCCCGAGCGCCTTTTGGCACCGAATGCTCGCAAGCCAATTGGGCGACAAGTGTCGTCACGATTCCAGCCACTAATGCAGCACAGGATGGAGGAAAAACCATTGCTCCTGCAGAGACTTCAACACTACTCTCTAGTGTAAAGGCGATCGCGTCTGTGAGGATCTCTTTGTTCTTGCTGCCGATGGCTTTGCTGACATCTGGTGCAGCCCAGATTAGATCGACGAATGATTCCGCTGTCACATCACAAGCGGAACGTAAACCTGCATCTTCGACGGTCTTTTCTGCACTATCTTTCAAACTCAGATAAAGAGCTGCTTCGGCTGAAAGCGGGGCTGTAAGAGTTGTCTCGCTTGCAACACTCTCGGGATCAGGCGCATACAGTAAGGCAGCAAATATCGTGCCAAGATCAATGCTGACACCGATTTGGCAGTAGTTTTCCTCGGCCCATTTTGCGATCAGTACCCCTTCGTCTTTAACCGCTTCTTCTCCCTTCTCCAAGCCCCAAACTGCTAATTGACTCCCTGCTTCAAGATCATCCAACGCAGCAGGAGCAACTTTTGCTGTGGCCATGGCATCTCGGATGGCTAAAACCTTGGCCTGGCCTGCTGCACTGATTGAGATGTTTTTGATTTTATTCAC
>JBIIJA010000275.1:0-3863 GCA_044234195.1 Cyanobium sp.
CTGGGCACCGGCAGGATCGCCTATGAGCTCCGGCTGGAGGAGCCCACCACCGTGCTGCTCTGCCGCTGCGGCCGCTCAGGCCACTTTCCCCTCTGCGATGGCAGCCATGGGAAGGCCCCTCGCCGCCGTTGGTGGCCCTAAGGCTGGGGCCGGCTCAGGCCGATGGACTCCGCCTCAGCTGGAAGCTTCCACGGAGGTGAGCTCCTGGCCGATCACCAGGCGCAACAGGATCGGAGCCAGAAAGGTGGTGCCGATCACCATCAGCAAAATTGCCGCCTTCAGAGCGGGCGAGAGGATCCCAGCCTGGCTGCCCAACCCCAGAAAGATCAGGCCCACCTCTCCCCGTGGCATCATTCCCAGCCCCACCACCAGACGACTGGTGGGCTCCTTGCTGAGGTAGCTCCAGCCAGCGGCCACCTTGCCGGCGATCGCCACCGCCAGCAGGAAGGCGGCCACAATCAGTCCCTCCCGGTTGGCAGGGTTGAAAGGGTTCAGCACCGAGAGGTCCATGGCGGTGCCGATCAGCACAAAAAACACCGTGGCAAACAGGGCCACCAATGGCTTGACGGCCTTCTCAATGTCTTCCGTGTGCTTGGAGGCGCTGAGGATCAACCCGCCAGCGAAGGCCCCCAGGGCGGCCTCCAGGCCGATCGCCTGGGCCGCGAAACAGCACAGAGTGAGCACCAGAAAACTGGCCACGGCCACATCGCCTGGCGCCTTCAAGTGATCCACCACCCAATCGAAGAGTGGCGCCGCCGTGCGGCTGAGCACCAGGGCCACCGCCACGAAGGCCACAGCAGCCAGGCACAGCCTGAGCAGGGGGCCCAGGCTGAAGGCGCCGCCGCCCACGATGGCCACCACCACCGCCAAAATCACAATGCCGAGAATGTCATCCAACACGGCCGCGCCGATCACGATCTGGCCCTCGCGGCGCTTGAGCCAGCGCAACTCGCCAAACACGCTGGCGGTGATGCCAATGGAGGTGGCCGTCATCGCCGCGCCGGCAAAAACCGCCGGGATCAGGGGCACATGGAAGAGATAAAAGAGGCCCGCCGTGCCGAGGGCAAAGGGCAACAGCACACCAGTCACGGCCACGGTGGTGGCTTGCCCCCCCACCGCCACCAGCTCATCGAGCTCACTTTCCAGGCCGGTGAGGAACAGCAAGGCAAAGAGGCCGATCTCGGAGATGGCTTCCAGGTTGGGGAAGGTGGAGCGGTACACCTCGCGCACGGTGTCCGGGCCAATGCCCGCCAACGACCCCACCAGGGCCACGGCTCGATCGCTCAGCTGGGCCTGCACCTCCGGGGGCACGATCAGATGGAGCCCTGAGGCTCCCACCAGCACTCCCGCCACCAGCTCGCCGAGGATCGTGGGCAGCTGCAGCCGCACCGTCAGCTCAGAGATGGTGCGGGCAGCCACGAAGATCACCAAGAAACATCCCACCTGCAGGAGCGTCTCGGCCACCTCGATCTGATGGGGACTCACCGCCGAAGCAACGGGCGGAATCACAGGCATGGGGGCTTCGTTGGCGATCAAGTTACAAGAGCCGCCATGCCCTAGCGGCGGCGCCGATCCCCCAAGAGGAGCCGGTAGAACGAGGTGCCCTGCGGATCGATCGCCGCCTCAGCGGGGTGGACCATCCCACAGGTTGGCTTCGGTGTAGGGGCTGCCGGGGGCAAACCAGAAGCTGCCATCCACAAAGCGCTGGCCCCGATCCAGCCGCCCCAGCCGGGCCATGGCGTCTGGCGACAGCTCCAGATCTTTGGCGGCCAGATTGGCGGCCAGGTGCTCGGGCCGGAGCGCCTTGGGGATCACCACCGTGCCGCAGGCCAGGCCCCAGGCCAGCAGCACCTGGGCGGGGGTGGCTCCGAGCTCGGCGGCCAGGGCGAGGATCTCTGGATCCGCAAGCACGGGGGAGGGCCTGTCGTCCCTTCCGGCACCGAGGGGGGAGTAGGCGGTGAGCACGATGCCGTGGCCCTGGCAGAAGGCCAGCAGCTCCGGCTGCTGCAGGTAGGGATGGCGCTCCACCTGGTTGACAGCGGGGGCGGAACGGGCGTCAGCCAGCAGGGCCTGGAGCTTGGCCAGGCTGACATTCGACACCCCGATCTGCCGGCAGAGCCCGGCGGCCTGCAGATCCTCCATCGCCGCCCAGGTGCTAACCAGGGGCACCTGCTCCAGCGCCACCAGATCCTCTCCTTTCTCCGGGAACGCCACCCCCAGGCGCAGCACCACGGGCCAGTGGATCAGATAGAGATCGAGATGGGAGAGGCGCAGATCTGCCAGGGTGCGCTCCAGGGCCGGGCGCACATCCTCCGGGGCATGGCTGTCGTTCCACAGCTTGGAGGTGATCCAGAGCTCCTCGCGCCGCACCACGCCATCGGCAAAGGCCCGTTCCAGGGCCTCCCCGATCTCCGCTTCATTGCCATAGATGGCCGCCGCATCGATGTGGCGATAGCCCAGCTCCAGGGCCTGGCGCACGGCTGCGCCCACCCTGCTGGGTTCCGCGCGCCAGGTGCCCAGCCCCAGGGCCGGCATCCGATCCCCGTTGGCAAGGGAAATTCGGTGCATGACAGAGCAACAGCGGAGAGAACTCTATGGGCTATCCAAAAGGGTGGCTTCCACCGCTTCAACCCCTGTAAGGCCACTCGCCTTCCGATTGGGTCATGCTCACCGTCACCCTCGCCAGCAAGGGCCAGCTCACCATCCCGCGCGTGCTGTGGGGACGGCCTACCGCCCTGGGCGTTTGCGCGGACGCTGCCCCTGAGTGGCAGGCAAGGAGCTTGAGGTGGCACAGCTGAAAGCTGATGGTGGCCTGTCCACACGAGGGGCTTGTTCGAAGTGTCATATCCCCGTAGTCAACTTATGAGGACCCTCGCAGAATGAATCACCAACGACGTAAGTCATGGCGGAGGTAGTGCAAGATCCTTGCATATCTTCCGTACAAGTAATTCCTTGATTTCAGCATGGAGCGGAATCGAGCTACGAAGATTTTGTAATGGGTTCCACCACCATGAATGGTTGCCACCCACCCTCAGCTTTACTCAGCCATAGCTATTGAGGTAGCGGAGCAGATCTCTAGCTTCACAGGTGCAAGGCCGGCTCCTCGGCGCCTGGGCCTGCAGGTTCTATTGTATCTTAACGTAGACTATATCGCTCCTCGACTCGGAGACCTGTGCCCCATCTCTCTAGCGCTCCAAATCAGAAGCGGACCGAATGTATTGATGTTAGGCCCCCTTCGCATCGCCAGTGGAGTGAGCTTCGACATAGTCCTTCAGCACAGCATCCATACAAGCTTGCCAACCAGCTCCAGAAGCCATAAAATAGTCAATAACCTCAGGACTATATCGGATTGAAACCAGCTGCTTTTTATTTGCCAACTTTGGTCGTCCGCGAAGCACGCGAATGGGCACCATCGCGCTCATCTGTTCGTCTGTTAGCGGAAGGGCATCAGGATCTGATTCCGCTGCCGCTGTAATCAACTGATCTTCCTCAAATGTCGGCTTCTTCAGACTGATCTTCTTTGATGGCTTTGACATAGTGATTGACCTCAGGGCGATTGGCTCTGCGTAGGCTAATCATTCTCCTTATCGACTCACGGTCTACAAAGGGCCACAAAATAGAGGTCAGACGAGTGCTGCTTCCCACCTGAGCTCAGCTGCGGACGCAAAGGAGAGGCCGTGCTTACTCAGATTGGTCGCGTCCTTGCCAGGGTCGAAATCGAACTGCACGCTTTATCGTCGCTACGTCAATACCCTCCGTCAACTTCGACCCAACAAGCAGGGTTCAGGTGGGCCTACGCTGCCATCACCTGGCCGCAAGCTGTGCTCAGAGAAGAAGATAGCCTTGCGGTGGCGGCTCAGGTG
>JBIIJA010000300.1:0-3488 GCA_044234195.1 Cyanobium sp.
TTGGTGGCCCAGGGAAGGGGCCGCTCCAGGGTGACTGCCACCGCCGCCAGGAGCGAACTGGGCCGGTTGGCCTCCAGCCTCAGCCAAGTGAAGGCCCCCCTCACCAGGCTGCAGCGCCGCACTCGCCGGCTCACCACTCGCCTCACGCTTGGGGCCCTGGGGCTGTGCGCCGCCCTGGCCCTGATCCAGGGCGCCCAGAGCGGCGACTGGCCAGGGGCCCTGCTGCGAGCCCTGGCCTTTGCCCTGGCGGTCTTGCCGAACGAAATCCCGGTGGTGCTGGCCCTGTTTCTGGCCCTCGGAGCCCTGCGCCTCTCCAAAATCGGGGTGCTCGCCCGCTGGCCAGCGGCGGTGGAAAGCCTGGGGGGCGCCACCGTGCTGGCGGTGGACAAAACGGGCACTCTCACGGAAAACCGCATGGCGGTTCAAGCGCTGAGGCTCTGGCCCCAGGGCAACCTCTGGCGGGGGGGCACCCCCCTTGAAGAGCCCTGGCACAACCTGCTGGAGAACGCTATCCTAGCCAGCCGAGGGGATCCGGTGGATGCGATGGAACTGGCCCTCCTGCGGCTGGCGGATGAGGCCTTGGAGGCCGACGACCACCGCCACCCCGATTGGCCCCTGGAGCGGGACTATCCCCTTGAGCCCGATCTGCTGGTGATGTCGCGCCTCTGGAGGGATCCCAAGGGCCAGTGGCAACTCGCCGCCAAGGGGGCACCGGAGGCGGTGGCGGAGTTGTGCCACCTGGATCCACAGGCGTCGGAGGAGTTCCTGGCCGCGGCCGATGGGCTGGCCCAAGAGGGGATGCGGGTGCTGGCCGTGGCCAGCGGGTGGAAGGGGGCCGGCCTGCATCAGCAGAAGGAGGGACTCGGGTCCGGCCCGCCCCCTGAGAAGCTGCACGACTTTGAGTTCAATCCCTTGGGCCTCATCGGCCTGGCGGATCCGATCCGGGCGGAGGTGCCGGCAGCCATCGCCACCGCCCACCAGGCCGGGGTGAGGGTGGTGATGATCACCGGCGATGGCCCCTCCACGGCCCGCTCCGTGGCTGATCAGGCCGGGCTGCCGCCAGGTCCTGTGCTCACAGGTAAAGAATTGGAGCGCCTCACATCCGAGGAGCTGATCGAGAGGGTGAAGGAGGTGGCGGTGTTCGCCAGGGTGAGGCCCCAGCAGAAATTGCAGTTGGTGCAGGCGCTGCAGGCCGCCGGTGAGGTGGTGGCGATGACGGGCGATGGGGTGAACGACGCTGCGGCCCTCAAGGCCGCTGACATCGGTGTGGCCATGGGCCGCCGGGGATCGGCGGTGGCCCGCGAATCGGCCGATCTGGTGCTGGTGGACGACAGCTTTGCCCCCCTGGTGGGAGCCCTGGCAATGGCCCGGCGGGTGGAGGCCAACCTGCACAGGGCTCTGGGCTACACCCTCGCCATCCACCTGCCGATCGTCACCCTGAGCCTCATTCCGCTGCTGGTGTCCAGCCAGCCCCTGCTCCTGCTGCCGGTGCACATTGCCCTGCTCCATCTGGTGATCGATCCGGCCTGCACGGTGGTGTTCGAAGCGATGCCCGGGAGTGCGGAGCTGCTGCGCCAGCCGCCTCGCTCTCCGGAGGCGCCGCTGTTGAGCCCGGCGGCTTGTAGGCAGGCGTTGGGGCAGGGCTGCGCGCTGGTGGTGGTGGTGCTCCTCCTCACCTTCTGGCCAGGTGTGCCGCTCGAGAGCCGCAGGAGTCTGGTGTTTGGCTTTCTGTTGCTGGCTGGTGGCGGGCTGGTCTGGCTGAATGGCACGCGCGGCACCCTTCATGGCGTGGCGGGCCTGGCTCTGGGCTTTGGGCTGTGGATCCTGATTCAGGGCCTCACGCCGATCCGCCACCTTCTTGAGCTGGGGCCCCTGGCGCCCCCCCAGCTGGGGGGGCTGGCCCTTGCGATGGGGCTGACCCTTGGGCTTGCTGCGCTGTTGATAGCCATCGCAGGAGGGAGAGACACCGCACGGCGGTGGTGATCGGCAGCCGCAGACCCGGCGATCACCGAGGTGTGGATGGCTGCTTCAATCCCCTAGGGGAGACCAGTCGCTTCTGCCTGGCTCTACTTCGCCTTCGCTCGCCAGCACGAGTGAGCCCTCAGCGGCTGCGACCCGGACGTTGGATCCTGGCCGCACCAGCACCCAGGTGCGCCAAGAACACCGCAGCTCTCTACGGAGGTTTGTGCATCAATCCCTCAATGACGGCCGGGCTCCATGGCACATCCACCAAGCTGCGGCGGCACGGCGTTGTCGACCACTGGACAGAAAGCACCGAGAGCTGGTGCGATAGGTGAGCGATCACCCCTTCAGGCATCGACAGCAACCCCTCCCGGCTGGGCTTCCCCTTCACCAGCCCCCAGCGGCACGTTCTGGCGCCGATGCTGGTGGCGTTCCTGATTCCGCTACCACTGCCAAGCGGGGGCCCACGGCCCGATGGCCGGTCCTGGCAGGAGCTCTTGGCTGGATTCCAGGCCCGGGGCGTGACGGTGCTGACGACTCATCCCCGCTGCCGGGAGCAGGATCTGGATGGGCTCTATGTCCATGGCCGCACGGAGGTTGTGGTCTGTCCCCGGGGGGAACCCAGCACCACCCTGCGGCACGAGGGCTGGCATCTGGTGCAAAACCTTTGCCTGGCAGGCGGCACCTGGCTGCCCCCCCAGTCGGTGGAGGCCCACCTGAGCCGGAGCGATCGCCGGGAGCTTGCCCTCCTTGTGCGCCCCGAGCGTCGGTCCTGGGAAGCGGAGGCCCGGGTGATGGCGCGCGTTCGGTCAAGTGAATTCCTGAAGGCCGTGGATCAAGCCTGTGCGGGTCGGTTGCCCTTCGGTTCCGCAGACAAGACGGCTGGAGCACAGAACAGAAATCCTGGACAAGAGATGAACCCAATTCTTCAGCCTGGCCAGAATGGGCGGCAATAACAGATGATTGAGTCGAAGTTGTTAACACTTAGGTCATCAAAATTCTATCTAAATTCTCCCTTTCTACCACCGTTGCACCAGAAGAGTCTCACCCCGCTGATGCAACGTCCAGCGTGATAGCGGAAGGCACGAAGCCCTGGCAGTGTGCTACCGCAGCCAAATCTGGAAAAGCATTTTCTCCCTGCTCAAGCTGACGCCAAGTCAGCTTGAGCAGGGCCATGGGAATCAAGAGGCAAACACCAGCACGCCTCCGGCCATCAGCATCGCCAGAGCCAGGGCCTTTCGCCACGCTTGCGGCACCTGACGCAGCACCAAGGCTGTGCCACCGCACACCACCAGGGAACTGAGCAGCGCCCCGCCCCACCAGAGCAGCCCAGTTCCTTCAGGGGGAGCCTCCAGCCCATGCAGCAAGCCGTGGATCGCCACCCCTGCACTCACCACCCCACCAGATAGCAGCTGGATGGCACGATCCGCTGCTCCCCCACGGTTCCACACCAGGGTGAGCGCAGCGACGGCGACGATGGCCAAGGCAGCCAAGGTCTCGAGCAGGGGAATCGTCCAGCCACCGCT
>JBIIJA010000276.1:0-3855 GCA_044234195.1 Cyanobium sp.
TCTAATGTCTGGGGCCTACGTTCCCAATGTCTCAACACCCCTGCTATGGACACAGGCCAACCTGATGGTGGCCCTGGAGATGATGGTCAGAAGTTTGAGCCTGCCATGTCCGTAGCCCCTTCCCAAGCCCCTCCCCACACCGGCGCCGTCACGGGCGTGCTGGAGCTGCTCTCGTTTCTCCGTGATCCCGGCTTTGCCGGGAGGCGCTTTGCCGAGATGGGAGATGTGTTCGAAACGGTGCTCGCCGGCCAGCCCCAGGTGTTTGTGCGCGGGGCGGGACCTGTGGCGGAGCTGATGACGCAAACAGCGGCCTTGGAGGGCTGGTGGCCCGCCAGCGTGAGTGAGCTGTTGGGGCCCTACTCCCTGGCCAACCGCAATGGGGAGGCCCACCTGGCGCGGCGGAGGGCGGTGGGGCGCCTGTTTTCCGCCCAAGCCCTCAAGGGTTATGCCCCCGGCATCGCGCAGATTTGCGACAAGGTGTGTGGTGGCATCGCCGCCGCGCCCCAGCCGGTGGCCCTGGCCCAGTGGATGCGTCCCTTCGCCTTTGAGGTGATCGCGGAAGAGGTGCTCGGCCTCACCCCTGAAGGAAGGGAGGGCCTCTACGAGGATTTCGAGATCTGGACCAGGGGCCTCTTCAGCGTGCCCATTGCCTACCCCACCAGCCGTCTCGCTCAGGCCAAGGGGGCCCGGCGCCGCCTCATCCGCCGCATCCATGGCCTGTTGCCCTCCCTCACGGTGCTCGTTGGGGCCTGCGATGAGGCGGGCCTTCCCCTGATCGACGCCGACTTGGCGGATCAACTTCTGCTGCTCCTTTTCGCCGGCTACGAAACCACCGCCTCCTCCCTCACCCTGCTGGTGCTGCTCCTGCTCCAAAACCCCGCCACCCTCCCCTGGCTCCAGGAGGAGATCGACACCGTGCCCTGGCCCCCCACCGGCGCAGGCCTGGAGGAGCTGGAAACCCTGCCAAGGCTGAACGCGGTGATCAAGGAAGTGTTGCGGCTGGTGCCCCCCGTGGGCGGGTTCTTCCGCCGGGCCATCGCTCCGGTGCACCTGGGGCCCTACACCATCGCGGCGGGCCGAGTGATCCAGGTGGACATCACCGCCACGCAGCACGATGGCCAGGTGTTCGCCGAGCCGGAAACCTTCCGGCCCGAGCGTCATCTGGAGGGCCCAGCTCCTGGCACCGGCTACGTGCCCTTTGGCATGGCCCCGCGGGTGTGCCTGGGCAAGCCCCTGGCGGAACTCGAGATGCGGCTCCTCACGGTGCGCCTCTTGCAAACCCTGCGCGTCTCCCTGGTGCCTGATCAAGACCTCACCTTGGACACGATCCCCACCCCCCGGCCCCGGAGCGGTCTGCTGGTGCGGGCGACCCACCGCTAACTCTCCAGCTCCGCGCAACAGCGGGCGAAGGCCTCGGCCGGGTTGACGGCGGCGCTGATGGGTCGGCCAATCACCAGGTGGCTTGCACCGGCCTGGATGGCTTGGGCGGGGGTCATCACCCGGGCCTGATCGCCGCTGCTGCTCCCCGCCGGCCGAATCCCGGGGGTGACCAGGGCGAATGGGGCGGGATGGGCGGCCCGAAGCGCCGCCACCTCCAACGGGGAGCAGACACAACCACCCACCCCTGCGGCTGCCGCCAGGCCCGCCAGCCGCTCCACATAGGCCTCCAGCGGTTCGGCGATGGCCAGCTCCCCTTGAAACCGCCGCGCGTCCCAACTGGTGAGCACCGTGACCGCCAACAGAGTGGGAGGCTCAAGGCCCACAGCCCCTGCTCCCTCCTGCGCTGCCGCCTGGGCCGCCGCCAGGGCATCGCCACCCGCACAGGCATGCACGGTGATCAGCTCGGCGCCTAGGCGGGCGGCGCTGCGGCAGGCGCCGGCCATGGTGGCGGGGATGTCGTGAAACTTGAGATCAAGGAACACCTGCTTGCCCTGCGCGCGCAGCTGGCTCACCACCGCCGGCCCCGCAGAGGTAAAGAGCTCCAAGCCCACCTTCACCCAGCGCAGATCTGGAATGGCCGAGGCCAAGGCGAGGGCCCTCTCCGCCTGCATGCCATCGAGGGCCACGATGATCCGATCGGCGGGGCTGGCGGGCATGGGCTCAGAAGGGAGGCCTTGGCCGAGGCTAGGCATAGAGGTGAGAGCGCCTGCTCTGGCGGACCCCTCTAGGCTTGGCGGCGGCTGTTCCGCCGTCGGGGGCGCCTCCTCTGCCCAATCCGGAGCGTTGCGATCACGATGGTGCAGTTGAGGCGCGGTTCCCAGACGGTGCAGCAGCAGTGGGGCGAGTTGCATGTCTTCGCCCTGCTTGGCGCCATTCGGATCGCCATGCTCTGGTTCGCGGATGCCCTAGAGGGGTTGAAAGGCCAGCTTGGGATGGATCTCTCCCAACTGGCAGCCGGTTTCGGAGTGATGATGCGCACTCCTCTGATTGGGGTGTATGCCCTGGTGCTGGTTCTGCTTTATGGCCAGCTCCTGCGCGGCAAACGGATCGCACCGCTGATTCTTGATGGGCTGGGGGCATGGGTGATCGCCAACCTCCTTGCTCATTTCGCGAAAATCAACTGGCTCATGCTCTCAGACGCTGTCAAACCACAACTATTGCTAGGGCAAGTCATCACCTATCTGTTGTTTTTTGTGCTGGCTTGGGGATGGATCTTTTGGCGGCTGGATCAGTTGGCCGGCGAAGCTGATCAACACATCGTAGACGTACCCAGGGCTGCAAACAATGGTGGAAGCTTCGATTACTATTACTCTTCCTTGATGTCGATTCTAGAAGCGAGGACGTCAAAATTCACGGGCGTCAGTCGCCTGGGGAAAGTGCTTGTGGCCGTGCATTCCCTCATGGTGTTGGATCTGGCGGCCATTGCCTTGGCTCGCTTCTATCAACTGGTGCAAAAGTCGATCTAGGGCAGGCAGGAGCCTATGGGACCGATGCAGATGATTAATCTCGACAACCAGGTCCCCCTTGGGGTGCCTGCCCACAGGTTGGGATCCTCCCCTGCAGCCAACGATGGACGTCACCGCCTCCTCCTCCGCCCCTGGCGCCACTTCCACAGGTCAGCTGACGATGGCCTTCTTCGGCCTCGGAGCTGTGGGCTCCTCCATGCTCATCTGCCTCTCGGAGCTGGCGGAGCGGGACGAGGTGCCCCTGCGCTTTGTGGTGGTGGTGCTGAACGCGGATCTGGCCCGCGACGCGCTCTTCCACGCGGAGCGGCTGTTTGATCGGATCGACTTCGTCGCCCTGCCCGATTTTGCTCCCCTCTTCGATGGCAGCGCCCCGGAGCTGGCCCGGCTGGCTGGCGCGCACGTGCTGGTGAACGCAGCCCACCCCGGTTTCAACCGGCAGCTGTTGGAGCTGGGACTGCGCCTCGATGCCCATGTGGTGGATTTGGCATCAGACATGTATGACGCCGAAACCGAGCGCAGCCTCACCTTCTCCCAATACCGCTTCGACCAGGCCTACCGGGAGAGGGGCCGGACGGCCCTGATCAACCTCGGCATCTCCCCGGGCGTCACCAACTTCCTGATTGGCCTGCGCCTGCATCAGCTGCGGGGCTCCCGCCGCCGCGATCTGGAGATCGAGAGCGTGGATCTCTACCTGCTGGAGGACATCGACGCCGATGAGATCGTGTTTTCCTGGTCGCCGCTGGTGGCCCTGGAGGAGCTGGCGGCGCGGCCCCGGCTGCTGCGTGATGGCCGCATCCAGGTGCTGGAGCCCTTCAGTGCCGCCCGGGAGCACCACTTCCCCGGTGAGGTGGAGCCCACCCGCCAATACCCGCTCGATCAAGAGGAGCTGCTGTCGCTGCATCGCTCCTTCCCCGAAATCGAATCGATCGGCGTGTACACCGGCGGCTCG
>JBIIJA010000016.1:0-14238 GCA_044234195.1 Cyanobium sp.
CTGCTGGGCCTGATCTTTTCCCTTTGGCTGCTGCAGCGGGTGCACCGCCGCACCTAACCCGCCATTGCTGCCTCGGTGCCCGCGGTGGGCATGCCTTCGAGATCGGGCAACGTGCCGGCTTCCCCTCGCCAGAAGAGTTCCGGCTGCAGGGGCGACAGACTGGCGCCGTTGGCTTGGATCCAGGCCACATCCGTAGGCCAGTCCGCGGGGCCAGACATCCGAGCCTCCAGGTCGTTCACCACTTCTCCCGCCAGCCAGTAATACGTGCGTCCGCGGGGATCCACGCGCCGATCAAACTGATCGGCGTAGCGCCTCACGGCGGGGCGGCACCAGCGCAAGGGTCCCATGGCCTCCCTCGGAACGGGGGGCACATTCAAGTTGAGCAACAATCCCTCAGGCCAGCCCCTCAGCAGCATGCCTTCCGCCACCTCCAAGGCGAGGCGGGCCGCTGGTTCGAACTGGCGCCAGCGAAAATCCGCCGCACTCACCGCGATTGCAGGCAGACCCTCAATCGTGCCCTCCATGGCCGCGGCCACCGTGCCGGAATACAACACATCCGTGCCCAGATTGGGGCCATGGTTGATGCCGGAGAGCACCAGATCGGGCGGCTCCTCCAACAGACGGAACAAAGCCAGCTTGACGCAATCGGCCGGGGTGCCGCTGCACGCCCAGGCCGTCACCCCGTGAGCGAAGAGCTCATCGGCCCGCTCTGCCCGGATCGGGGTTTGCAGGGTGAGTCCGTGACCGGTGGCGGAGCGTTCCTGATCGGGACAGACCACCGTGACCCGATGGCCGCGCGCGTGGGCCTCCGCAGCCAGGCACTGGATGCCATCAGCAAAGACGCCATCGTCATTGCTGATCAGAAGGCGAAGGGGAGGGGACGCGGATGGCGCTGTCATCTGAATGGCTGAGGAGAAAGGCCCCAAAAGCAGACCCCAAAAGCAGATTAGTCAGCTCCCTAGAGTTGAAAGCAGCCACCAGCTTGCCGTGAGCGCCACCATCAGCCTCGAGGAGCTCAGCCAACAACTGCAGCAACTGGAACGGGAGGCCTCAGGGGTGATCCAGGAAGCCCAAACCCCTGCCGAGCTGGAGGAGTTGCGGGTGAACCTTCTCGGCCGCAAGGGCAGGCTTTCGGCGGTGCTGGGGGCCATGGGACAACTCCAGGGGGAGGAACGGCCCAAGGTGGGGGAACGGGCCAACCGGCTCAAGGAGCAGGTTCAGCACCTGCTGGCTGAACGACTCGAGCATCTGCGCTCCAGCCAGATGCGGGAGCGGCTGAAAGGCGAACGCCTGGACGTGACCATGCCCCCTTCAGCGGTGCTGCCCGGCCACCGTCATCCCCTGGTGCAGACATGCGAAGAGATTGTGGATCTGTTTGCTGGTTTGGGATATCGCGTGTCTGAGGGGCCGGAGATCGAAACCGACCACTACAACTTCACGGCCTTGAACATTCCCGCCCACCATCCTGCGCGGGACATGCAGGACACGTTTTATCTGGCTCAGGGGGAAGATAATCTTGCACAGACGATCGCCGATCTGGATCAAAGAGAAAGCAGTGATCAGACGTTGCTGCGAACCCACACCTCCCCTGTTCAGATTCGCTATCTCGAAGCCAATCCCCCACCGGTGCGGATCGTGGCCCCAGGCCGGGTGTTCCGCCGAGATTCCATGGATGCCACCCATTCACCGGTGTTCCATCAGGTGGAGGTGCTAGCCCTCGACGAAGGCCTGGACTTCAGCCACCTCCGGGGAACGGTGACCACCTTCCTGCGGGCTTTCTTCGGGGATCTCCCCGTGCGATTCCGCGCCAGCTATTTCCCCTTCACGGAGCCTTCCGCCGAAGTGGATGTGCAATGGCGTGGCCGCTGGCTGGAAGTGATGGGCTGCGGAATGGTAGATCCAGCGGTGTTGGAGGGTCTGGGAATTGATCCAGGGCGCTGGAGCGGTTTCGCGGCGGGGCTGGGGGTGGAGCGGTTCTGCATGGTGCGCCATGGAATCGACGACATTCGCCGCCTCTACACCAGCGATCTGCGCTTCCTGGAACAGTTCTGAACGTGCGCCCATACACTCGTTAAGCCTCTTGCCTGCGATCGGTGCCCCGTGTCGGACTGATCGTGAATGACGGCAAAGCCGTGGCACTCGCCACGGCCGACACCATCGAAGCGCGGCTCAGCGAGGCCGGGGTGGAGGTGGTGCGGGTGAGCAGCTCCGGCGGAGTGGTGGGATTTGCCAACCCTGATCAGCACCTGCGCGGCGTGGGCTATGCCGCCTGTGTGCCCAAGGGATTTGATCACACCCTTTCCCTTGCCCTGGTGCTTGGCGGTGATGGCACCGTGCTCTCCGCCGCCCGCCAGACCGCTCCCATCGGGGTGCCCATGCTCACCATCAACACGGGGCATCTGGGTTTTCTCGCCGAGGCCTACCTGAAGGATCTGGATCGGGTGCTCGATCAGGTGGTCGCCCAGCAATGGAGCGTGGAGACCCGCACCATGCTTGTGGTGACTGTGATGCGTGGGGAACAGCGCCGCTGGGAACTGCTCTGCCTCAATGAAATGGCCCTGCACCGGGAGCCCCTCACCAGCATGTGCCACTTCGAGGTGGCCATCGGCCGCCACGCACCGGTGGACATCGCTGCTGATGGGGTGATCCTCTCCACCCCCACAGGCTCCACCGCCTACGCCTTGAGCGCCGGAGGGCCCGTCATCACTCCTGACTGTCCCGTGCTGCAACTCACCCCGATCGCGGCCCATTCCTTGGCCTCCCGAGCCCTGGTGTTTTCCGATCTGGAGCCCGTCACGGTGTTTCCAGCCACCCCGGAGCGACTGATGATGGTGGTGGATGGCAGTGCGGGTTGCTACGTGTGGCCTGAAGACCGGGTGTTGATCCGGCGCAGTGAGCACCCCGTGGGCTTTGTGCGCCTGGCCGACCACGAATTTTTCCAGGTCTTGCGCAACAAGCTTGGCTGGGGACTCCCCCATGTGGCCAAGCCCCGCCAAAACCAAGCCCATGGCTGAGCCCGCTCCCCTCGTGCTGCTGGGTGGGACCACGGCCATGGATCTGGCGCCACGCCTGGAGGCCTCGGGCTACCGCACAGGCTCCCTTTCCCTGTTGGAGGAGCCTGAGAAGAAGGAAGAGCAGGCCCCACCAGCCGCCGTGATTCTCTCTCCCGCCCTGCAGGAGCAGATTCCTGAGCTGCGTCGGCGCTGGGGCGCCTTGCCCATCCTGCTGGGCACTCCCCACGACGACGTGGAGGGCCGATGCGCAGCCCTGGGCAGCGGCGCCGATGATCTTTGGATCACAACGGCCGGCCCGAGTGACTTGTTGAGTCGTCTCCGCCTCCACCTCAAGCTCGCGCAGTCGGCCCGACAAGAAGACCTGCAGCCCATGGTGGTGGGGGATCTGGAAGTCGATCCACACCAGCAGACCGTGCAACGGCGCGGGCTCCGGCTGGAGCTGACGTCCCGGGAGTTTCAGTTGTTGATGCTGTTGCTCCGCCACAGCCCGAAGGTGGTGGGGCGAGAGCAAATTCTTCAGGAGATTTGGCCAGAAGAGCGTGCCGCCACAAGCAATGTGATCGAGGTCTATGTGCGCTACCTGCGCCGCAAGTTGGAGGCAGGGGATCAGCCACGGCTGATTCACACTGTGCGGGGTTTGGGCTATTGCCTGAGGGAGTGAAGCGCATGAACCAAAGGGGGATCAAGAAAGGTGGGGCAAAGGCCTGGAGGGCTTACCCGAAGGTGGTGTTAGGCGCCCTTGCCGGGACCACGTTGGCCACGGGGGGCTGCCAAGCGGATGGGGTGGGAAAGGGGCCCCCGCAGGTTCTGCCCATCGAGGCCCGATGGTGCCTGTTGGGCGAAACACCCCCCCGATGCATTGATCTGGAGGTGCCCAGCACCCCACGCCAATACAGCATGGGGCTTCAGCTGAGGCCTCCCCTTCCCCCCCTAAGGGGCATGTGGTTTGCCTTCAGCCCCCCTTCCGTGGCCAAGTTTTGGATGCACCGCACTCTGGCCCCGCTCGATCTGCTGTTCATCGCCAACAACCGCATCCTGGCCATCGAGGCCAATGCCCCCATTTGCCCACACTTGCCCTGCCCCAGCTATGGACCGGACGTGCCCGTGGATGGGGTGGTGGAACTGGGGGCGGGCGAAGCGGAACGCCTGGGACTCAGGGTGGGCAGCCCTGTGCAGATCCAGTGGCTCGCCCAACCCACCGCCCCTTCAACACCAAAACGGGATTGAGTGGGGCCAGGCGGGTGCCATCCCCTAGGGAGACACCCCGCCAAGCCTGCAGCTGAGTCACGGACACCCGCAGACCGGCGGCGTCCAAATCCCCCCGCATCTCTGCGAGGGCCTCCACTGTGGCGAGGGGCACCACCACCTGTCCATTGGGCTTCAAGCGTGACAACACGACCTGGAGCACCTCCCGCCGGTTCCGTCCCCCCCCACCGATCAACACGCGGTCGGGCGGGGGCAAATCGGCCAGGGCAGCTGGGGCCGTCCCTTCCACCACGCCAGCAGGCTCCACACCCAGCCGCCTGGCATTGCGGCGCAGGAGGGCGGCTGCCCCGGGTCGGCGCTCCACAGCCCAGAGCTGAAGGTTGGGGCGCAACCGCAGGGCCTCCAACCCCACGGACCCCACCCCTGCCCCCACATCCCACAGCACTCCACTAGCGGGAAGCTCCAGGTCGGCCAGGAGCTGGATCCGCACCTCCCGTTTGGTCATCAGCCCAGGGTGATCGCGGAACTGAAGCCAAATCCCATCCTCAATCCCAAAAAGCGGCAGCCCATCGGGATCGGGATCGGGGGGTGACTCGGCGAGAAGCACCACCAGGTGGAGGGGATCCAGATTCTCTGGAAGTGGGCGCTCGACTGCCATCCGACGCACCCGTTCCTGGGGGTGACCGAGCCGCTCACAGACCCACAGGCTGTAGCAGGCCGCCAGCCCAGAGGCCACCAAGCTCCGCCGCACGGTCTCCGCCCCCCCTTGGCCGGGGTCGGTCAGGATCGCCAAGGCCGCCGGGCGGCGCTGGAGGGCGGCGGCCAGGGGCTCGCTCTCGCGGCCGTGCAAACTCAGCCACTCCGCATCCTGCCAAGGGCGGCCAAGGCGGGCAAAGGCCAGCTGCAGGGAGGTGGGGGCCGGGTGGAACGCCAGGCACCGGGTTGGAAGGGTCTCCAGCAACAGGCGCCCAATGCCAAACCAAAGGGGATCCCCACTGGCCAGCAACACCCCGTTCCCGCCAGCGTCCAGGGCCTGCGCCAGCCAGGGAAGCAACTCCTCTGGCCGATCCGTGCCCACGATGGGGGTAGGGGGCTGGACCTGGCCGCACCACCGCTGAAGATCCGCATGAAGTCGGAGGGGAGCCGCCACCCAATCCACCTGGAGCAGCTTCTCCCTCCAGGCGGGGCTGAGGCCGTCCAAGCCAGAGGCATCGGTGCCCACCACATCCAGATGGCCACTGCCCATGATGCCTTTGCCCATCTCAGACCGTTGACTCTCCACCATGGCCGATCGTCGCCAACGCATTCATGACCTCGTGGTGGCGCTGATGGCGCAGCAGGGGGAGCTGGAGCTCCTCAGCGAGGATGGGAGCTTGCTGGGTCCAGGTCCGGCAGAAGGGAAAGGCCATCCTGGCGAAGCCATGAAGCGAAGCCAGCGGGTGATTCGTCACTACCAGGCCCTGGTGCATTCCGCCCTGACCCTCGATGCCCTGATTGATCAGGAATTGGCGGGGAGTGCTCTCGCCAACACCCTGCCTGGGTCTGAAGAGGAGACCACGCGATGAGCCAAGGCGAGCGAGGGGAGGGAGCCTAGGGGATGTCGGTTGGGGGAGCTGCGGGAGTCACCAACCCCTGAGGCTTTGAAACATCCATCAACTCTCGCTCGAGAAGAGGCTGATCCAGTTGGGTTCCCAGACGCGCCACGATGGCCTGGGCGTCGCGAATGGCGTTGCCGAGGCAGCAGGTGCCCCCAGGGGAAGGGGTGACGTTGAACACCAACCCTGGACAGGCCTCGATACTCACCTCTCCCAGCATCAACTTGTGCTGCTGTTTGTCGATCAGCTGGGGGCGCACCCCCCCATAACCCTTGGCGAAGTGCAGGTCATCGATCTGCAGGTCGGGCACGATCTTGCGCACATCGGCCAGGAAGAGCCGGCGCCGCAATCCGGGCACCTCATAGAGCAGATTGCGCAGGATGTAGGCGCGGATCTCTGGATCGCCAAACAGCTGGCGAAACACCGCCAGGACATCGCCATCAACCCTGAGCACTTCCAGAAATTCGGCGAAAGAGGAGGGTCGATAGCGCTCCAACAGGGGCAGCAGCAAGGCGGTGGGGCCAAAACGGGTCTGCCCGGCCACCCGCACATCTGGGTCCCCATGCAGAGCCGCAAAGGGCAGCTTGTCGTTCTGCATGGTGTAAACCTTGCCGCGCAGCACGGCTGGGGCGAAGTAAAAGCTGCCAGCCACCGGTAGACAGGAATACTGGAGGCCGTAGCCCATCCGTTGGGCCAGAAGCAAGCTGTGGGCGCCAGCGTTCACCACCACGTGCCGGGCCCGTAGGCGCCGCACCCCAGCCGGGCGTCCTGGAGCTCCCTCCCCCCCAGAGGCGGGGTGGAGCTCCACCAGGAAGCCATCGCCATCGGGGGTGAGGCTGCGCACCTCCGTTCCAAGATGGAGCCCCAGGGTGCGCTCGGGCTGGGCGGCCAGGTGATCGCTGGCCTGGCTGACGAAGGATTCCGCCAACGCCTCGTAATCCACCGCCGTGGCCTCACCGCGGATGCCAATGGCCCCCAGCTCCTCCGGCCGTGGTTTGCCTTCTACCAAGGCCACCCTCGGCTCCCACTCGGCAATTGCGTCCTGATCCAGCCATTGCATCGCTGGGAAATGGGGAGAGAAGCGCTGGAACCGCTCGCGCAACTTCACCACCTCCGCCTCTCCCACGGCCAGAACCATCTTCTGGGTGTGGAACACGCAGCGCTCACGCTGGGGTGCAGGCAGGTGGGAGGCATAGCGGCCGATCATGCTGGCGATGCGCTGCACCTTGAGGGCCTTTTCCAGGGTGTAGTTGGTTTCGATATCGCCGCAGTGAATGGTCTGGCTATTGCTCGATGCCCGGGAATTCACCTGGGCCAGATGCCCGTAGCGCTCCACCAAGGTGAGCTGGCGCAAAGAGGTGTAACGCGCCAAAACGTAGAGCAGGGCCGTTCCACAGACGCCGCCACCCACGATCAGCACATCGGTGGCGGGGTGGGTCTCGGCCTCAGCGGCGAGCATCTCGGGCTGAGGCATGGGGGCCATGGCAGGCAACGGCTTCCCCCATGGTGGCTGATCGGGCTTCAGCCGGCAGGAGAGAGCAGGACCAGTACGGCCCCACTGAGCATCAGCGCAACGGCCTGAAGACGAAGCCCTGGGCTGGGCTCGCCAAAGAACAGGCCACCGGCGGCAGCACTCAAGAGGGTGCTCATGCGCTTGATCGCGATGACGTGGATCACGGCTGTGCGCTGCACGGCCTCCATCTGCAGAGCCATCCCCACCGCCCCGATCAGGCCAAAAAGCAACAGGAGCCCCTTGCGGCCCCGCCAATACGGTTCACCTGGTGGCAGCTGCGCAAGGCCTTGGCCCTCCCCGGCGGCCAGGGCGGAGAAGGCCAAGGGCACGCCCACCACCAGGTTGAGGCCCACCACCCAGCCAAAGGTGCTGCTAGCCCGAACGCCTAGTTTGTCAATGCCAGCACCGATGCCCCAGAGCAGAGCCACCAGGAGCATCCATCGGGCCCCGGGGGCAGACCAGAGTCCTCTGGAGCCCTCCTGCGTCGAGCCGAGCCACAGGGCACCCACCACGATGAGCAGGGTGCCCATCACCCCCCCTGGGCCAGGCGTCTCGCCAAGCATCAGCCAAGCGCTGAGGAGCAGCACCAGGGGCGAGAGGTTCAGCAGAGGGACCACAAGGCTGAGCTGACCCCGACTCAAGGCCCTTCCATAGGCCCAAAAGGCGAAGCCATTGACCAGGGCCGTGGCCGCCAAGGCCAACAGGATGGCCGGGAGCCGGGGGGCCGGCCCCGGAAGCAGGGCAAGGGGAAGGGCGGCCAGAGCCGCCACCAGGCAGCCCACTCCCATCACGAGCCGGGAGGAGAGACCCCCATGGCGCAGCAAGTTGCGCGCAAGCAGGTCTTGGCCGCTCTGGCAGAGGGCGGTGAGCAGGGCCAAAACGGGCCAGGTCATGGGGGGAGGGGAGGCCCAGGGGGGCCTTATGCTTCAATTTCTAAGCGTCCGCCGACCGGTGGAAGCTCCAGGGCGATTAGCACAGCGGTAGCGCACTTCCTTCACACGGAAGGGGTCACTGGTTCGAATCCAGTATCGCCCATTCAACACCTTTTCCCGCAGACTCTCTGGGCCGAGAGTGAAGAGTTCTCTCTTTAGGAAATTGTTCTGGCGACGCAATAGTTTTTTCTTCCCCAACCGCTTTGAACTAGCCAGACCACAAAAGACCCGCTCAGCAGGCCGATGAAAAGCTCTTTCTTGCGATCATTGGCGAAGACACACGCGCCTCTGCCAGCCCACCTCCCCTTCACCCTCAACGCCTCCATCGCTTTCAGCCCCTCTCAAGCCGCCCCCCGGAGCCAGAGCCTGTCCTTAGGGGACGCACAACCGCTGCAGACCGCCGATCCCATGGCCATACTGCGAGTGGCCGAACCCTTGCATCTTGAGCGACCCTGTGGCCCCCCTCTCCACCGATGGGGTTGGAGATCCGCCGATTCCTGAGCTGCAGCGTCTTGGCGAACTGCTGGCCCAAGCCCGTGAAGGGGCAGGCCAGTCTCTGGAAGGACTGGCCAAGACCTTGCGTGTGGCGCCCCGCCTGTTGCGGGCGCTGGAGCAGGGGGACCACCAGCAACTCCCCGAGGGCGTGTTCATTGTTGCCCTGGCGCGCCGGATCGCTGGATCCCTCCACATCAACGTGGACGACGCAATCGACAAGGTGCGGCAGAGCCGCTTGATGGACTACCGCCCCCCCGGCAGGAGTGTCGCCTCCTTGGAAGGCCGTCCATCCCAGATCAGCCGGCCCCTTCAGGCCTCCCCCGCCGCCACCCGACGCCCCCAGGGGCCCCGTGGCTCCGTCGCTCAGGGGCCCTCCATCTCCTGGCAGTGGCCCCTGGCAGCCCTGGTCGCGGCCTGTGGAGCCGGTGCCCTGTGGCTGTTGCTGGCCCAAACGCCCAACCGGCAGCCCTCTTCGCCTGCATCCCAAGAAGCCACACCTGCGCCAACGGCCGTGAAACCGCCAGTCGCCAAGGCCCCCGTGGGCCCACAAGCTTCCGAAGCCGGGGGCACCCTGACCACTGGGGCCCCAACGCCTGCCCCGTCGGCATCGCCAACGGCGCTCAACACCGACAGCCTTCGCCTGCTGGCCAAAGAGCCCAGTTGGATTGAAGTGCGCGACGCCGACGGTCGCACCGTCTTCGAAGGCACCCTGAGCGGGGAGAAGAGCTTCCCCCTCGGCCGCGGCTTGGAGGTGATCGCCGGGCGCCCCTATGCCGTCAGCGCGGCCGTCGGCCCGGCCCCGGCCACCCCCCTGGGCGGCGTCGATGACATTCGCTGGAAACGGTTCAGCCCCGAAAGTCTCACGCCGGCAGCGCCTCCACCGCCCGTGCCGACACCTTGAGCTCCAGCCCTGAAGCCTCCAGCACCACGGGAGCGCAAGAGCGCAAGCTCCAGCATTCCAGGCTGAGATCAAGCGACTCTTCGCCGTTCCCTGAAGGCTGAGGCACCAGGAGGATCTCAAAGGCCGCCGTCCCCTGGCGGCGCACCTGCAGAGACCCCACCAACCGGCCTGGACGGCGATCCAGAGCCGCGGCCAAACGCAGCAAGAGGGCCATGGTGCTCACGGTGCGCCGGTCCTCCCGGCTCTGGATCAACTGCCAGGACTCATGGCGCTTTTTGGGCAGGCTGCGGCGGTGGTAGCGGGCGATGGCCGCCACCATCAAATGTTCCGCTTCGGAATAGCCCAGCAGTTCGCCATGGCGAATCAAGTACCACGTGTGCTTGTGATAGGCCGCCACGTTGATGTGTTGGCCGCAAGCATGAAGCTGGGCGGCGGCCCAGAGCAGGAGCCGACCCGGCCCCTCATCCTGGTGCAACCAGCCTTTGGTCTGGTCGTAAAGGCTCAGGGCAAAGCTGGACACCTGGGTGGCCCGCTCCAGATCCACCCCATAGGTGCGGGCCAGATGGAGCACCGTGCGCTCGCGAATGGTGCTCTGAAAGGCAAAACGGTCATCCAGCAGCCCCTGGCGCAGCATCCAATCGACGATCAGGCCCTCCCGCAGCGCCCGCTCACACACCACCAACTCCCGCATGTGGAGCATGGCCATGGCGGTATGCAAGATCAGGGCTCCGGGCACGATGATCTCCGCTCGGCGCTCATTGATCGGGGGCAACTGCTTGCGCTGTTCCAGGGGGAGGGCGATCAAGCGGTTGAGCATCCCCTGCACCCGTGAGCGGGTGAGGCGGTACCCCTGCAGGCGGAGGGGGGTGCGCCCCTCTTCCGCCGACAGCAGCGCGGCCATGGCCATGGCCGTGCCACTGGTGGCCACCATCTGGGGCTTTTCTCCCGCTTGGAGGGCTTGCTTGACCTGGGCCACCGCCGGATCCAAAGCACCCTGGATGTAAGCCTCCAAAAACGTGCGGCGGGAAGGGGGAAGGGGATCCTCCTGGCAGAAATCGCGCTGAAGGCGCACGGCCCCGATTCGGGTGCTGGTGAGCACCCGGGCATCTGAACCATCGGCAAGGATCAGCTCTGTGGATCCGCCACCGATGTCGAGAATGATGTGGGGCGTTTGGTCCAGCGCCATGCCGGAGAGCACGCCCAGATAGATCAGGCGGGCCTCCTCAGGGCCACTGACCAAATCCACCTCCAGGCCCAGCTGATCCTCGATGCCCTGCAAAAATTCCCTGCCGTTGGGTGCCTCTCGCACCGCACTGGTGGCTGCGGTGAGGATTTGCTCCACCCCATGGCTTTGGGCCAGGTCTCGGCAGTGGCGCAGCGTGAGGAAAGCACGCTCAATGGCCTCACCGCCCAGATCCCCGGTCACCGGATCCCGCTCCCCGAGGCGGGTGGTGGACTTCTCCGCCAACAACACGCGAAAGCTGTGCAGCGCCGGATCCACGGCGGCAATCAGCAGGTGAATCGAGTTGGTGCCGATATCGATGGCTGCCACACGCCGTTCCTCCGCGCCTGCGTTCCCCTGGACGGGGATCGAAACCGAAGGCTCACTGCTGCCCATCGGGAGCATGCCGGGTGGATGCGGCGCCACTTTGCCACCGGTGGCCCCCGGCAGACCGTCCGCTGCAGCAATCCGCAGTGCTCCCCAGCCGATAGCCTGCCCCCACTGAAACGAAATGGGTGGGGCGGACACCAGTAGTCACCAGACCCTTTGGCCAACGGTTCGCCAACTGGCTCGAGCTGCTGCGCTGGCACAAACCCAGCGGCAGGCTCATTTTGCTCATCCCAGCGGGCTGGGCCCTCTGGCTCAATCCCCTCTCCCCTCCCCCGCCGGAGCTGGTGGGATGGATCGTGTTGGGAGGTCTGGCAGTGAGCGGAGCGGGTTGCATCGCCAACGACCTCTGGGACCGGGCCATTGATCCTTTGGTGGATCGCACCAAAAGCCGGCCCCTGGCTGACGGGCGCGTCAGCCTCCCCACCGCCTGGGGACTCCTCGCGCTTTGTTTACTCGCCGCTCTGCTGGTGGTGCTGGCCCTGCCGGGCCCCCAGCGAGGCCTGTGCCTGGCGCTGGCGGTTGCGTGCCTGCCACCGGTGTTGCTTTATCCCTCCGCCAAGCGCTGGTTTGCCCTGCCCCAACTGGTGTTGGCCCTCTGCTGGGGCTTTGCGGTGTTGATCCCCTGGGCCGCTAGCAGTGGGGTGGGGGGCTTCGCAGCAGGGTCGGCGGGGATCTCCCTGCTCCTCACCTGGCTGGCCACCCTGCTCTGGACCTTCGGCTTCGACACCGTTTACGCCATGAGTGACCGGGAGGACGATCGCCGGATCGGGGTGCGCAGCAGTGCCCTCACCCTTGCTGGTGCGGCGCCGTTGGTGGTGGCTCTGTGTTATGGCCTGACGGCCATTGCCCTGGCTGGTGCTGCCGTGGCGCGTGGGGTGGCCCACCCGGTGTTCTGGGTGATCTGGGCGGTAGCGGCTGGGGCCATGCAGCGGGAGGCAGGGATTCTGCGCCGCCCCGCCTTGCCTCGGGCCACCTATGGCACCCACTTCCGCCATCAGGTGATGCTGGGCGGCTTGCTGCTTCTTGCCCTAGTGGTCGCCCAGGCATGAGGTCCCGCTGCGCCCTGCCGCCCCTTCCGCCACCCCTACGACCAGGGGATCGGGTGCAGCTGGTGGCGGCGAGCTCAGCGCTGGAGAGCAGCGAGCGCCTGGAGGCGGGTCTGCAGGTGCTGCGCAGCTGGGGACTGGAGGCGGGCCACCAGGCGGCTGGCCTGGTGGGCAGACGATGGGGGTATCTCGCCGGCGCCGACAGGGAGCGGGCAGAGGATCTGCGAGCTCCCGATCCCGAAGGGCCCTCGGCGCCCTTGCTCGCCTGCGTGCGGGGGGGCTGGGGATCGGCACGGCTTCTGGCCGAAGGCCTGCCCGAACTGCCCTGGCTGGATCCACTGGCCCCATCCCAGTGGCTGCTTGGCTTCTCCGACGTGACCTCCCTGCTCTGGGCCCGCTGGGCCAGGGGCTGTAGTGGAGGGGTACATGGCCCCTTAATCACCACCCTGGCCAGTGAACCCTCCTGGAGCCAAGAGCGGCTGCGCCAACTGCTGTTTGGCATGAGCTTGCCCCCCCTGCAGGGGGAGGGTTGGATCAATGGGATCGGGGAAGGTCCCCTGCTGGTGGCCAACCTCACGGTGGCGACCCACCTGCTCGGCACACCCCACCTGCCGGATCTGCGGGGCGCCATCGTGGTGTTTGAGGATGTGGGGGAGGCCCCTTACCGCATCGAGCGGATGCTCACCCACTGGCGCCTCTGCGGGGCGCTGCAGCAAGTGGCGGGGATTGGCTGGGGAAGTTTCAAAGGCTGCGTGGATGACGATCGGGCCGATCTCCCTCCCGACACCTTTTTCACCACGGAGCAGGTGCTCCTCGAGCGCACAGCCGACCTCGGCATTCCCGTGGTGGCTCATCTGCCCGTGGGCCATGCCCCTGGCAACGCCGCCCTGCCTCTCGGCGTGTGGGCCCGGCTGGATGGACAAGCAGGGCGTCTCGAGCTGGAGGCCACCTGGCAGGCGGCCTAGGCGCCTGAGCGGGGAGGCCAGGGCGGCACCGTGCTGGGGTTGCCGTTGCGCATCGCGTGGTAGGCCGGCGAAAGAATCTCCACCTTCGCCTGGGCGAATTGATCCTGGATGGCCCCCAGCAGCTCGGAGAGAATCTCTCGGTAGACGAGCACATCCACCACCGAGGCATTCAGCTCGTAGCTGATGTGGAAATCGTTGAGGGAGGTCTGCAACACGTAGGGGGCAGGCTCCGCCGCAATGCCGACCACCGACCGGGCCGCCCCCAGCAACAGACCATGCACCTGGCGCCAAGGCACGTCGTAGCCAATGGTGACCGTGGTGGCCAGGGCCACCGGCTGGGCCCCCTCCCGCCGGCTGAAGCTGTAGTTGAGGATCGGAGAGGCAATCACCGTGGCGTTTGGCAGGCTCACCACCTCATGGCGGGGGGTGACAATCCGCGTCACCAGGAGATCCCGGTCCTGCACCACCCCCAGCACGCCATTGATCTCGATGCGATCACCCTCTTGAAAGGCCCGGGTGTAGATCAGCATTAGACCGCTGATCACGTTGGTCGCCACGGCGCTGGAGCCCAAAGCCGCCAGCAGACCCACAAACAGGCCCGCACCCTGGAAGGCCCGGCTGCCCGAGCCAGGGATGTAGGGGTAGGCCGTCACCAGACCCGCTAACAGCATGGCCGCGGACACCAGGCGGCCGGTTGGCCGTGCCCATTCCCGATAGAACCCCGGGAACACCAGCCGGCCCCGCTCGATGGCGGCAAACCAGGCTTTGCACCCCTGCATCGCCAAGCGGGTGAGGAAAAGGATCAGGGCCACCGTGAGGATGTTGGGGATGGCGTTGGCCCCGTTGTCGATCAGCTGAGCGATCACCCGCAGGATGTGGGCCCGCAATCCCTCCGCGATGGCCTGGGTGGGGGGAAAGAAACCAAGCAGCAGGGGAATCAGCAGGTAACTGGCCAGAAG
>JBIIJA010000017.1:0-14231 GCA_044234195.1 Cyanobium sp.
AAGGCCAGGGCACCCATCAGGAGGTTGATATAGCCGCAGGGGCGTGGGCCTGTGCGGGACATCACTCCAGGGGACCAGAGCAGCGAGAGCAGGGAGGCCACCAGCGGATAGAGGGGCACCAGCCAAGCGGTCTGGGCAAAGAGCAGGGTCATGGCGACGGGGAGAGACTGGCTGCAGGGCCCATTTGGCGCGAAAGGCTAGAGGTGATTCGCCATGGCTGGGCGGAAGGTTCACAAGGATCTGCCAATGGCACCGAAAAGCAGCCGTTATGGCTCGGCATGAGCAAAGGGAGACCTTGAGCCGGTGCCAGAGTTGACTTTTGGTCTTTCTGGCCATGGCCTGTCGTCGCTGCGGCTGCCGGATGATCACCAAGGTGGGTCGCACTACTCCCATGCTGATCTGCACCGATTGCGGGCTCCCGGTGGATCAACGTGACTCGGCTGCCCTGAGGCGAAAGCGGCTCTGGGGAGCCCTCACCCTGGTGGGCATGGCCGTTGTGGGAGGAGCCATCTTCCTGCTGGCCTCCATCAATGAGATCCGCCGCGAGGGTGGGGGGGAAGATGCTGAGAGGCAAACGGAAGCCTCCAGCGATGAGGGGGAAAAGGACGACCAACGGGTGTTGCTGGAGCCCAGTCGGTTGGTGGAAGAGCCACGCGCTGCCACCGAACGGGGGAAGGCCCCCCCTGCTGCCACCCCCGTGAAGGGCCAGGCGATGAAGGTGTCAGCGCAACCTGGAGCGGTAGAGGCGCAGGAGAACAAGCAGCCCTAACCCCGCTGCCAGCATCAAGAGAAGCTGCACCACCACACCGCTGATTGGCTCCATCCAGGCCAGCACCTTGCCGTAATTGTCCCCAAGGGTTTTGCCAGCAACGGCGAGGATCACCACCAGGAAGCTGCTGCCGGCCGTGGTCCAGGCAAGAAAACTCGGCTGGGGCATCAGCTCAATGCCCGCCGGCACGGAAATGAAGGTGCGCACCCCTGGCACCAGCCTTCCCCAAAACACCACCGCGGCGCCGTGGTGGTTGAACCACTGGCGGCTTTGACGCAGACCCTTGGGGGTGAGGCCCAGCCAGCGGCCATGGCGGCCGACGAGGTGTTCCAGGCGATCCTCGTTGATCAACCGGCCGATCCCATACCAAAACCAGGCGCCCAGCACCGTTCCCAACAGCCCGGCGAGGATCACCGGGAGCAGCTGGAGTTGCCCCTTGTGGGCCAGATAGCCGCCAAGGGGCATGATCAATTCCGCTGGAATGGGCGGCACCAGATTTTCTAGAAACATCCCCAACGCAATTAGGGCGTAACCCAGGAAGGGGTTGTGTTCCGCGCCCTCCTCAATCAGCCGAGGCAAAGAACCGATCAGACCTGTGAAAAGGCTGAGGGCCTCAGGCATGGGATTGGGAGCGGCGGCGCCAGAGGCGCCAAACCTTTTCGAGCTCCAGATAGAGGAACAGCAGCAAGCTAAAGCCGATGCAGATGGCCAAATCGTGGCCGGAGAGGGGAACGGTGCCGAAAAACTTGGCCAACGGCGGCACGTAGAGGAGAGCCATCTGCAAAGCGGTGGTGAGCACCACAGCCCAGAGCAGCCAGGGGTTGGAGAAAGGGGCCACCTGGATCAAGGGGCGATCGCTGCGGGCTGCCAGGGCATGGCCCATCTGGGCTAGGCAGAGGGTGGTGAACACCATGGTGCGCCAGGGGCCGTTGGGCCCGTAGGCCCGGTAGGACCACACCATCAGGGCAATCGTGATGACGGCGAACACCACCCCAATGCGCAAGATGTAGCGGCCAATGCCCCTGGCAAAGATCGATTCGCCAGGTTCCGCAGGGGGCCGTTGCATGATGTCTTTCTCGCCGGGTTCGAGGGCCAGGGCCAGGGCAGGCACCCCATCGGTCACCAGGTTCATCCAAAGGATCTGCAGGGGTGTCATTGGCACCCCAAACAGGCCCACCAGGGGTGCGGCGGCAATGGTGAGGAGCTCGCCCACGTTGCTGCCGAGGATGTATTTCACAAAGCGGCGGATGTTGGCGTACACCAGCCGCCCCTCCTCCACCGCATTGACGATCGTGGCGAAGTTGTCATCCAGCAGCACCATGTCGGCCGCTTCCTTGCTCACCTCCGTGCCGGTGATGCCCATGGCCACGCCGATATGGGCTTGTTTGAGGGCTGGGGCGTCGTTGACGCCATCGCCCGTCATGGCCACCACCTCGCCATTGGCCTGGAGGGCTTTGACGATGCGGAGTTTCTGCTCGGGAGGCACCCGGGCATAGACGCTGCACTGCTGGACCACGTCCTTGAGGCGGGCATCGTCAAAGCTTTCCAGCTCCCGCCCGAGCACCACTTCACTCTCAGAATCAGCCAGGCCAATGCCCGTGCCAATGGCCTTGGCCGTGAGGGGATGATCACCGGTGATCATCACAGGCCGGATGCCTGCTTCCCGGCAGCGGCTCACCGCCAAGGCCACCTCCGGGCGGGCGGGATCAAGCTGGGCCATCAGCCCAAGCAGCACCTGCTCCTGCAGCTCCAGCTCGGGGCTGGGGTGATGGGGGGCGCAAGCAAAAGCCAGCACCCGCAGACCGCTGGCCGCCAGATCCTTGGCCTCCTCCAGCCACCAGCGCCGTTCGTTCGCGGCCATGGGCACCACCCCGGAGCCATCGATCCAGCGATTGCAGGTGCCGAGGATCACTTCCGGGGCCCCTTTGCTAAGCAGCAAGGTGTTGGAGCCCTCGGCCGTGGCTCCCAGAGGGGCTTGCAGTTGGCCGTCATGGTCGTGCACCCAGACCGCCATCAGCTGCCGTTCCGAGCTGAAGGGGATCTCTGCGGTCCTGGGGTAGTGGCTGCGGAGGGCAAAGCCATCAATGCCCGCTTTTGCGGCCACCACCAGGAGGGCCCCCTCGGTGGGATCCCCCAGGATCTCGAAGCGGCCGTCTTCCTCCTTGGTGAGTTCGGCATCACTGCAAAGCACGCCTGCCTTCAGCAGGAGATCGCGGGAGCCCGCCGGCAGGCCGGCGTGGCTCCCGGCTGGCGGGGTGAGGGCCCGGGAGGTGAAGGTGCCCGTGGGCTCATAGCCCTGTCCCGACACAGCCACCGCTTCGGTGCCGCAGCGCAGCTCCTGAACCACCTGGCGGTTTTGGGTGAGGGTGCCGGTTTTGTCCGAACAGATCACGGTCACCGAGCCAAGGGCCTCCACCGCGGGCAGCCGGCGGATCAAGGCGGCGCGCTGCACCATGCGCTGGGTGCCGATGGCCAGGGTGACGGTGATCACGGCGGGCAGACCCTCCGGCACGATCGCCACGGCCATCGACAGGGCCACTTCCAGCAGGTTGAGCAGGGGTTGGCCCAGCAACCAGCCGCCGAGCACCACCAGGGCCACCAGGGCCAGGGCGGAGGCCACCAACACATTGGCCAGGCCATCGAGCCGCTCCTGCAAAGGAGTGGTTTCGCCACCGGCGGTGTTGATCAATTCAGCGATCTGGCCCAGCTCGGTGCCCATGCCGGTCGCCGTCACCACGGCGGTGCCCCGGCCTCGGGCCACTTCGGTGCCCTGGAACAGGCAGTTTTGCCGCTCCAACACCGGCGTGGAGGATTCCAGCAGCAGCTGGGCCTGCTTAGTTACAACCTCGGCTTCTCCGGTGAGGGCGGCTTCCCTCAGGCCCAGCTCCACGCTTTCCAGGATCCGCGCGTCGGCTGGCACGCGATCGCCGGCCTCCAGGCGAATCAGGTCGCCAGGCACCAGTTGTTCGCTCGGCAGGCGTTGCCACTCCTCATCGCGACGCACCATCACCAGGGGCTGGGCCATTTCCCTGAGGGCCAACAGGGCCTTCTGGGCACGAGATTCCTGCAAATAGCCCAGTAGGGCATTGAGGCCAACGATCAGAACAATGGCGATGGCATCTTTGGGAAATTTTTGCTCCACATAGGCCACCCCTGCCGACACCGCCGCCACGGCCAGCAGCATGATCAGCATCACGTTTCTGAACTGATCCCAGAGGATGCGCAGGTTGCTGCGCCCCGCCGCCAGTTCAAGCTTGTTGAGCCCCACCCTTGCCAGACGCTCGGCGCTTTGGGACGTGCTCAGCCCCTGCTCTGTGGCCTCAAGCTGTTGGAGGCACTCCTGGGGAGAGAGGGCATGCCAGGAGGGCCGGGCTGGAGTCAGGGTCACTCATCACTAGCTAATCGGCCAGGAAGTTAACGCTCTTTCGGCTGGGCCGTCTGGTTTAGGGGAAGGCAGCGATAGTGGATCGTAGGTTGCAGCAGCAGCTCAGCCCTGTCGATGGCGCGCTTTCCATCCCTCCTCACGCTGCGGAACCTGCTGATCGGCCAACCGCTGCCCACCAGCGCCCACCATGAAGAGCGCTACGGCAACGCCGAAGCCCTGGCCATCTTGAGTTCAGATGCCCTCTCCTCAGTGGCCTATGCCACCCAGGAGATCGTGTTGATGCTGGGCATGGCTGGCGCGGCGGCCCTGGCCTACACCCTTCCCATCACGGGCCTGATTGTGGGCCTGATGGTGATCGTGGGCACCAGCTACCGGCAAACGATTCGGGCCTACCCCCACGGCGGCGGCTCCTATCGGGTGTCGGAGGAAAACCTGGGCTCCATCTATGGGCTGGTGGCCGGTGCCTCCCTCTCGATTGATTACGTGCTCACCGTGGCGGTGAGTGTGGCGGCGGGGATTGCGGCGCTCACCTCTTATTTCCCCTCTCTTGAGGCGGAGCGGGTGCCTCTCTGCCTGGTGGCGGTGGTGCTGGTGATGGTGGCCAACCTGCGGGGGGTGAGCTCCAGCGCCCGGGTCCTGAGCGTGCCCACCTATTTCTTCATGGGGATGGTGATGCTTCTCCTGGTGGCCGGGGCCGTGAAAACGGGCCTGGGCCAGCTGCCCACCACGCCTCTGGCCGAGCAGCAGAAGGTCTTGGATGCGGCCCATGAGGGCGGTTTGATGGTGTTTGGCCCGATGCTGCTGTTGCGGGCCTTCAGCTCGGGATGCGCCGCCCTCACGGGCATCGAAGCCATCAGCGACAGCGTGGCGGCCTTCAAGCCCGTGGAGTGGCGCAATGCGCGGCGAGTGCTCGCGGTGATGGTCACCATGCTGGCGGTGATGTTCAGCGGCATCAGCGCCCTGGCCCACCAGAGCGGCCTGGTGTATGTGGAAAATGGCCCCACCCTGCTCTACCAGCTGGGGGAAAGAATTTTCGGGAGCGGCCCCCTGCTCGCCCTGCTGCAGCTGGCCACGTTGCTGATCCTGTTGCTGGCGGCCAACACGGCCTATGCGGACTTTCCCAGGCTGGCGGCTTTCCTGGCCCGGGATGGTTTCCTGCCCCGCCAGCTGGCCTCCTTGGGGGACCGGCTCGTGTTCAGCAATGGCATCTATGCCCTCAGCGGCTTTGCGGCGCTGCTGCTGATGGTGTTTCAGGGCAGTGTCAGCCGCCTGATCCCCCTCTATGCGGTGGGGGTGTTTCTCAGCTTCACCCTCTCCCAAACGGGCATGGTGGTGCACTGGTGGAGGGAGAAGAGCCGGGGCTGGGTGTCCAAGGCCCTGGTGAATGGCCTTGGGGCCCTGATCACCGCGGTGGTGACCGTTGTGTTGCTGGTGAGCAAGTTCACGCACGGCGCCTGGCTTGTGGTGCTCACCATCCCGATCTTGGTGGCGATCTTTCTGCGCATTCGCACCCACTACAACCACGTGGCCCGGCGGCTGCGGATGGCGCGGGATGTGCGCTTGAAGCTGCCCCCGCCTCCCCCCAGTGGAGGCACGCCCACCGTGGTGCTGGTGGGGCAGTTGCACCGTGGCACCTTTGAGGCGATCCGCTTCGCCCGCACCATTGCCAGCGACCTGGTGGCTGTGCATGTGGATTTGGGCACGGCCAGCACGCAGGATTTCCGCGACAACTGGCTGCGGCAGGTGCCGGAGGTGAAGCTGGAGGTGCTGGATTCGCCCTACCGCTCCCTGGTGGATCCGGTGGTGGAGTTTGTGAAGCAATTTGAGCAGGAGCACCGCAAGGATCGAGACCGGTTTTGCGTGATCGTGCTGCCCGTCTTTGTGACGCGACACCGTTGGGAGAATCTCCTGCACAACCAGAGCACGATCCTGTTGCGCAATGCCCTGCGCGCTCAGGGCACCCGGGTGGTGACGACGGTGGGGTTCTATCTCTGAGCTGCCGGGTGGTTTGGGGCGTGAGGCTGGCTGGGCTGACACAACCGGACCCTTGACTCTTCAAGTCGATTTTCCCACTGGTAAACCGTTCTTTAGGATGGCGAGGTGCTGTCCCTCTCCATGAGCAACTTTCTTGCAGTTGCCGCCACCTTTCCGGGTTGGATCACCCTGGCTGTGTTTGCTGGCTCGATCCTGCTCTTCATCACCGGCTGGCTGGCGCCGGAAGTGGTGGGGCTCCTGGCGGCGGCCCTGCTCGTCACCTTCCGGGTGCTCAAGCCCGATGAGGCCGTGCAGGGGTTTGGCAGTCCGGCCTTGATCACCCTGATGGGGCTGTTCGCCGTGTCGGCGGGCCTGTTTCGCAGTGGCGGCCTGGATCGCCTGCGAGCCCTGATCGGTTCGGATGCCGTGCGCAGCCCCCAGCGCATGATTGCCCTGCTGGTGGGCGTGGTGGCTCCGGTTTCCGGTTTCATTCCCAACACGCCGATCGTGGCCACCCTGTTGCCGGTGCTGGAGGGTTGGTGCCATCGGCGGCGCATTTCCCCTTCGAAGGTGCTCCTGCCCCTCTCGTTTGCCACGGTGCTGGGCGGCACCATCTCCCTGCTCGGCACCTCCACCAACCTGCTGGCCAGCGACGTGAGCCGCCAGCTGGGCTATGGCTCTTTGGAGCTGTTCAGCTTCACGGCCATCGGCATCCCGGTGTGGCTGCTCGGCAGCCTTTACATGCTCTGGGCCAGCGACCGCTTGCTGCCGGATCGGGGGGTGGATGGGGATGACCTGCTCGGTGGCCTCACCCGCGAGGGCTACCTCACAGAGGTGCTGATCCCGAAGGGCTCCGAGCTCATTGGCCAAACCTTGCACGCCAGCCGCCTTCAGCGTCGCTTTGATGTGGACGTTTTGGAACTCCAGCGGGGGAGCGAGATTTTCGGCGCCCCCCTGGCCGAGCGGGTGCTGCAGGGGGGCGACCGGCTCGTGCTTCGTTGCAACCGGGAAACCCTGCTGCGCTTGCAGCAGGAGCACACCGTGGTGCTCTCCCCTGCTGGGGAGCAAGAGGAGGCCATTCAGGAGCTCTCCCGCCCGGAGATCACCACCCAACGCATCGTGGAAGTGTTGCTGCCCAATGGCTCCACCCTGGCGGGTGCCAGTCCCCGCGATCTGCGTTTCCGCCAGCGTTACAACGCCACCTTGATGGCCGTGCGCCGCGGCAACCAGGTGTTGCGCGAGCGGCTGGGGCGGCTGGTGCTGCAGGCGGGCGACGTGCTCCTGCTGCAGGCGCCAGTGGATGCGATCCGGGGCATGCAGGCCAACAACGACCTGGTGTTGCTGGATGAGTTGGAAAAGGATTTGCCCACCACCAATCGCAAGTCGGTGGCGGTGATTGTTGCCGCCCTGGTGATCGTGCTGCCGATGCTCAAGGTGTTGCCCCTGATGGCGGCGGTGCTGCTGGCGGTGGTGATCATGGTGGCCACCGGCTGCTTGCGGCCCGGCGAGGTGCAGCGTTCCATTCGTTGGGATGTGATCCTCCTGCTGGGCTCGCTTTCCTGCTTTTCCGTGGCGATGCAGAAGACGGGCCTCGCCGAGGCCCTGGCCAAGGACTTGCTGCATTCCCTCCAGGGTTGGTCCGCCTATGGCGTACTGCTGGTGGTGTTTGTGCTGGCCCAGATGTTCACCGAGGCCCTCAGCAATGGCGCCACGGTGGTGCTTCTGACCCCCATTGCCACGGAGATTGCCAAGGGGCTCAACCTGCCACCCATGGCCTTTATCTTCGCCATCCTCTTTGCCGCCAGCCAGAGCTTTCTCACCCCGATTGGCTACCAGACCAACCTGATGGTGTTTGGCCCGGGCCGCTACCGCTTTCTGGACATGACCCGCTATGGAGCCCCGCTCACGTTGATGCTGGCGCTGACGGTGCCCTTTCTGATCTGCCGTTACTTCGGGATTTGAGGATCAGACCTCCTCATCATCCATCCGCCAGCAGAATCAGCGCTTCTGAATGAGCGTGAGTAGAGAGGGCCTACGCCACTCTTGAGCCACCAAGGTGAAAGAAGTCGTTTGGAAACGTATCTTCACTCTGGGCTAGGGTTAAGTCTTTCAGCTGGCTTCTTCGGTGCAGACGCTCTTGTGAGATGCCGGGGTATCGCTATCCGCGGAGAATCTGCATCCCTCTCAAAAGCGCTTGCGGTGCCGTAGAGAATCTCCCAGCGATAGGGCCAGAAACACCAGGCCGATGAGGCCGGTCACCCATTCCGGCAGATGGCTGTGGTGCTCCCTCAGCCAGATGCTCACCAGCATGAGCCCGCCGAGGGCGCCGATGGCGTAGTGGGCGCCATGCTCCAGGAAGATCAGCTGATCGAGAGCCCGCTCGCGGCTGATCAAGAGGGTGAGGGATCGGATGAAGAGGGCCCCGAGCCCCAGGCCGATCATGATCAGGGCCAGATTGGAGGTGATGGCAAACGCCCCGATCGTGCCATCGAGGCTGAAGGAGGCATCGAGCAATTCCAGGTAGAGAAGCCTGGCCAGGCCTCCACCAGCCGCGAGGCGGGCTCCGGCCTGCTCCTCATCGCCAAAGGCCTCCGCCAGCGATGTGCTCAACAACTGCAACACCAAGCCCAGCACCCCTGCCACCATCACCTCGGCCCGCCGCTCCCCTGGCAGGAAGGCCACCAGGGCCAACAGCAGGATCAGAGCCAGGGCAATCTCCAAAGCCTCCACCCGACCCGCATCACTGAGGCGCTTTTCCAGGGGGCGAAACCAATGGAGCGTTTTTGCTTCATCGAAGAAGTAGCGCAGAAACACCATCAGTAGAAACATGCCCCCGAAGGCCAGGATGCGGGGTTCGGCGAGATCCAGCAGGTGTTTGTATTCCTGGGGCTTGTGCAGGGCCGCATCGAAGGCCTGCCGCAGGCTCACCCCTCCGGCCAGGGCCACCATGAGCAAGGGCCCGGCGAAGCGCACGCCAAACACTGGAATCACCAAGCCCCAGGTGAGGAAGAAGCGTTGCTGCCCGGGGGTGAGCTTGTCGAGCACCCGGGCGTTCACCACTGCGTTGTCGAAGGAGAGCGACACCTCCAGCACCAGCAGCACCAAGGTGATCCAGGCGGCGCTCAGGCCCTGCCACCCCAAAACGATCACAAGCCCCGCGGCGCAACAGCCCAGGGGAAACAGCAGATAGCGGAGAAACCGCCAGGGCATGGGATCTGGGCGCAGACTGCCCCATGATCGCTGCTGAGGGGGTGGGCCTCAAAGGGCCGGGGGCAGGGGGCCTGTTGGCTTGCTGTCGGTGACTTCGGAAGGGCTGGTGTTCCCCTCTTGGCGCGAGAGCTGCCGCCGCTCCAGGCGAGAGAGAAGCTTCGGCACTACCACCACCAAGGCCACGAGCAGAAGGGCGCCCAGCCCAAAGTCGATCACGCCGCCCACCATCTGGGAGAAGGGAATCCAGCGGCCGCCCAGCCAGGCCAGGCTCACCATGGAGCCCGCCCACAGCAGGGCACCGGCGGCATTGCAGAGAAGGAAGCGGGGATAGGGCATGCCCACGGCGCCCGCCATGGGGCCCGCTACCACCCGCAGCACGGCCACGAAACGGCCTAGTAGCACGGAAGCGTTGGCGTGGCGAAGAAACTGCGCTCGCAGCTGCTCCAGCTGCTCTGGCGACTGCCGCAACAGCCGGCCTACCCGCAGGATCAGATCCCATCCCGCCCGTCGCCCCACCCAATAGCCCAGGTTGTCGCCCAGCATCGCTCCACCGGCCGCGGCGGCCATCACGCCGAACACGTTGAGCTGGCCGCTGCCGGCGGCGTAGCCCCCCAGCAGGGTCACGGTTTCCCCAGGCAGGGGCACCCCCGCATTTTCCAGCAGCATCGCTCCAAAGATCACGCCATAGCCCCATTGCTGCAAAAGCTCTTGCAGGGTGGCCTGATCCAAGCCACCCTCCAGGCTCAGCAGGGCAAGGGTTTCGGGGATCATTGGGAGGGGGAGAAGCCAGCAAAAGCTACTGCCCGCCCTCTGCCCCAGTGGGCCGGGAATCCTCCCCGAGACAGCCGTGGATCGTGAGCTGTTGCTTGATGGGGCCTGCTGTCGCTCAGTGAGCTCCCTCCCGCATCCGCGCCACAAAGGCTTCCTCCTGTTCCTTGCTGGCTAACGCCCCGTCATCGACGATGATGATGCGATCGGCGACGTCGAGAATCTTGTTGTCGTGCGTCACCATGATGATGGTGGTTTGCTGTTCGGTGGCCAGCTGTTTCATTAGGTTTACCACCGTGCGGCCCGATTCCTTGTCGAGTGCGGCTGTGGGTTCATCACCCAACAAAATGCGAGGCTTGCTGGCCAGGGCACGGGCGATGGCCACCCGCTGGCGCTGGCCTCCCGAGAGATTGGCGGGGTAGTAGTCGAGTCGATCGCCCAGCCCCACCTTCTCCAACATCTCCGCCGCCAGCCGGTCGAGGTCCTGCTCCATGTAGGCGTCGTGCAACTCCAGCGAGAGGCGCACGTTGCGGCGAGCGGTGAGAAACATCATCAGGTTGTGGGCCTGAAAGATGAAGCCCACGTTGAGGCGCAGCTTGGCCAGCTGCTCCTTGCTGGCGCCATGGAGCTCCTCCCCAAGGATGCGCAGGCTGCCATCCATGCAGGATCGCAGACCCCCCAGCATGGTGAGGAGCGTGGTTTTTCCTGAGCCGGAAGGGCCGGTGCAGATCACGATCTCCCCGGGGTAGATGTCCAGCGTGATGTCCTTGAGCGCATGCTTGCGGGCCTCACCGGTGCCAAACCAATGGTTCACATGCTTCAGGGAGATCACTGGCTCCCGCTCTGGAGGTCTCGCGGCAGCATCTGAGCTTGGGGAGGCGGTGCTCATGGCCATCTCAGAACACATCCGCCGGATCGAGCTGCACCAGCTTGCGGGTGGCCAGGGCGCCTGAACCCACGCACATCACGAAGGTGAGCAGGAGCACCTGCAGGGCCCGGGTGGTGGTCATGAACACCGAGAGCTTGGTCACTGTGGCCAGGACCCAATAGAGCCCGATGGAGGTGAGCACCCCGGGGATGAAGCCGACAAAGGCCAGGATCGCGCTCTGCTGGATCACCACGGAAATCACATAGCGATCGGTGTAGCCCATGGCCTTGAGGGTGGCGTATTGGGGCAGGGAATTCATCACATCGCCGAAGAGGATTTGGTAGACGATGATGCTGCCCACTACGAAACCCACCAACACGCCCAGGGAGAAGATGAAGCCCACGGAGGAATTGCGCTTCCAGTAATTGAGCTCGAGATCGGCCAACTCCTTGCGGGTGAGCACCTTCACATCCTTGCTCATCAAGGGTTGCAGGGCCTGCTGCACGGCAACAGGATTGGCGCCAGGTTTGAGCTGAATAAGCCCGATCTCGATCTTGGTGGGATTTTTATCTGGAAACAGGAAAAAGAAGGTGTTGTCGCTCACGATCAAGTTGGCATCTGCGGCGAAGGTGGAGCCAAGCGAAAACGTATCGATGATCCGCAGTTGCTTTTGATTCACCTCCACGTTCACCAGCCCCTGGCGCTTGAGCTCGGCGGCGATGGGCCCGTATTGATTTTTGGAGTTGCGATCAAATAGCGCATTGCGCAACGGCTGCAGCCGGGAGATCTGCCCCTCCAGCTCTGGGAAGGCCAGGGAGGGCCGGCTGAGATTCACCCCATAGACGTAAATGTCAAAGGATTTGCGTGTTTCCGGGGTGATCCAGGTGGCCCTGCCGATGTGCAGGGGCGACACCCCGTCCACCCCGGCCACGCCCAAGGCCTGATAGAGCCTGCTGCGATCAAAGGCCTGCAAGGAGCCCATGTTGCTGTAACCGGCGCTCACCAACACCAGATCGGCCCGCAGGCGCTCGATGGGCTTGCGCTGGCTGTTGTAGATGCTGTCGAGTAGGCCCAGCTGGAAAAACATCAGCAGGTTGGAAAAGCTCACCCCTGCCAGGCCGATGGCCAATTTCACCGGGTTGTGGCTCACCTGCAGCCAAGCCAGGGGGGTGCGTTTGAGCGCCTTGCGCAGGGCGTTGATCATGGGCCTGGGGTGGCAGGAGGGGATGGATCGAAGACCACATTCACCTGCAGGTTGGAGGCGTAGCGCAGGCGTTTCTCTTTTGCGGGATCGGCTTCGATCCGCAGCTTCACCTCGTAGATGCGTTGGTCCATGTTTTCCCCGGGGGTGCCGGCAAAGGTGCTCTGCTTTTGCACCTGGGGCAACACTTTGTAGAGCGTGGCACGGGCGCTCCCCTCGAAGCCATCGGCGGTGATCGTGGCGCCCTGGCCGATTTTCAGCTTGCCCATGTCGGATTGATACACCTCCGCGGTGACCACCATGTTGTTGGTGTCGGCCATCTCCAGCAGGCCGTCATCCCCCACCTTGCTGCCGGGCCAGGCAAAAATCTTGAGGATGCGCCCATCTTGCGGGGCCCGCACGGTGGCGTACTCGAATTCCTGCTTGGCCCGTTCGCGAGCGGCTTCCGACTGGCGCAGTTCGTTGCGGGCCGTCACCACGTCTTCTGGGCGCACCTCCTTGATTTTCTCCAAGGTCTGCTTGGCGCCCGCGATGTCTGCCCTCAGGCGGGCTTCGTTGCCCGCCCGATCTTCGATGGCCTTGGCCAGTTCCGCCTGGGTCGTGTCGGCCCGGGTGCGGTAGCGGTCGCGCTCCAGTTCCGAGATCCCCCCAGCGGCAAAGAGCTTGTCGAAGCGCTGGCTTTCCAGTTTGGCCTCTTGAGCTTTGGATTTGGCGGAGGCCACGGCCTGATCCCCGGTGAGCTTGGCGGCGGCCAGCTGGCGCTCGAGGCTCTCCACTTGGTATTGCTGGGCGCGAATTTCGCCCTGTTTTGCTCCGGCCTGCACCTGGGCGAGCTTGGCCCGGTTCACACCCACCAGCTCGGTGGCTTCATCGAGGGAGGCCTTCAAGGAGCCATAGCTGTTGAGGATCGCCAAGGGCTGGCCTTGCTTCACTTCGTCGTCTTCCTGCACCAGCAGCTTCTCGATGCGGTCGCCGCTCAGGGAGCTGGGGACGGAGACACGACGGATCTTGGTTTCCGGTTCAATCCGCCCCAGGGCCGACACCTGGCGGGGGGCCACCACGGCCGCCGGCTCGGCCGGCTTGCGGTTGCAGGCCACCAGGGAAGGGAGCAGGAGGGCCACCGCCAGGGAGGTGGCCAGCGGGCGGAGCGGGTTCCGACGGCGGCGGCGCCATGGACCATGCCAAGAGGTCTCCACCGGTGGGTTTAGAAGCGGGGTGGTGGTGGCGAAAGGGTGCATGGCATGGGATGACAACTTGACTATTGGCCGAGCATTTGGCGGATCAGATCATTCCTCCCAGAGAGGGTCATGGCCAGTTGCGTGAAGCCAGATGGGTACACGTCCGGACCCTCCGGGATGTAGATCTCCGTTGCATTCGCCAGTCCCATCAACTGGGAAAAGCAACCAATGATGATGGATGAACTGGTCACCCCAGCCGTGTTCAGCAGTGTTTGACCACCGACATCGGGAACGTTGGCGACGTCGTGAACGGTTGAGCTGTCTAGAAAAGATCGCGCGTAGGTGAGAGCTTCGTGGCTGTCCGTGGACAACAGCACGTGGCGGCCTTCCACTTGTGGCTTCACAGCCTTCAAGAACCCTCGATAATCGAGTTTGACATCGGAATGGCGAATAATCAAACTGGTGTATTTTGCTGGCAACCTGGCCAACCTTGCTTTAATTTCTTCTCGCACGCTGCCTGTGAAGCGAAAGTAGGGCAAGGCAAGGCAGCCATTGCCACCACCGGTTTGGTCGTGGAGCAAAAGGTCCTCTGGATAATCCCGATCTCCCCAGCCAATTCCTGGCCTCTCTCCAGAGTCGGCATGCACGTAGTTGCAAAAATCAGGCACATACCTCAGTTCATAGGAGGTGAGATTGTGTTGGAAACTAGGGGGCCGGCAACTCAATTTCTCCAGTGTTGTGATGTCGGCCGGGTCGAGCCGCGTCTGCACGTTGGCAAAAGGAGCAACGGTCTCAAAAAAATTGGAGAAGTCCGCAAAAAAACCAGCTTTTGTTGTGTCGATGATCAGATTTCTTCCATATACACTGGCATAAACTAG
>JBIIJA010000277.1:0-3836 GCA_044234195.1 Cyanobium sp.
TTGCGCAGCAGCCGTCCTGGACGATCACCTTGACCAGGTCTTCTGCTTGCTTGCCATACAGCCCGCCGAACTGGTTCAGCCGGTGGGCTTCATCTACAAGAAGAACGCTGTAGAGCCCAGAGGGACATTGATGAACCTGCCTGAGCCGCAGGAGCGGTCCCCATGCTTTGATGGGGACCAAGTGATTTCACAGGCTCCAATTGGCACAACCTGATCCGAAGATACCCAAAAATAATCTCAACTATCATCTCTATACTTCAGCGAGATGGGTTCACCATCAATCTAGATGTTTGATTCCCCCTGCTTTCGTGCCTGCGAACAAAAGGCTAGACCAAGAATTCGCTATTGGAATCACAACCTACATCGAACGCTATGACAATTACTTTAAGCCCCTATACCGGGCCTTAAGTCGTTGTTTTCCAGAGGTGAAAATCACAGTTTCTGTCAATGGACACGGTAATCAAGATGACCAGCAGCAATACCTCCTGCGCCTTCAACAGGAACTTTGTTATTCAGCTCCCGCACACCACAGATTTGTCTTGCATGATCAGCCCGCAGGACTCACAACACTGTGGAATGAAATTCTAGATCTCAGCCTGCCACTACCAGTTCTTATTCTCAATGATGACCTGCGAATCTATGCATGGATGCGGCGATGGGCAGAATCATTGAACTGGAGATCGCAGCAACTCACCCTGCTGAACAGCACCTGGTCCCATTTTGTAATTTCTAAAGATGTGATTGATCAGCTGGGTGCCTTCGATCCTGGCTTCCTGGGAATCGGCTTCGAAGATATGGATTACACAGCCAGAGCTGGCCAGGCAGGATTCCCGATCGGCAACGTGCTTTGTCCTTACATCGCCCATCAAAACCACCAGCCACGTACCACCTCCTTCGACGAGGTTTCAGACAGAGTATGGGGCAAGTATACAACGGCGAATGAGCGCTATTTCTATAGCAAATGGGAGGTCTGCCCTGCCGAGGAAGGTGTCTTTATCAAACAGATTCCCGCCTACGTCAGGCCAACTCATCCCCATAGTCAGATTCCCTTGCCAAGTATCCCCAGAACAGCAGCCGCCGATGCCATCCGGATGTTCCCTGATCGGGCTTAGACGCCATCGGGTCAATCAGGCTGTCATGGGACATGATTCGGCGCTTGGGCCATCAACCAGTCATGCGCCGCAGGTGCAACACTCCCTGGATCTTCCCAGTCGCCAATGCAATCCAATGCTTCGTTCCCGTGCTGCTGTTGCCTGGGGGCCGGGTCAACAGCTGGAGGTGATGGAGATCGATGTCGCCCCGCCCAAACATGGCGAGGTGCTCGTACGGATCGTTGCCACTGGTGTCTGTCACACCGATGCGTTCACCCTTTCCGGGGATGACCCTGAGGGTCGGTTCCCTGCGATTCTGGGTCATGAGGGAGGAGGCGTGGTAGAAGCCCTGGGGGAAGGAGTGACCACCTTGGCTGTGGGTGATCACGTGATCCCCCTCTACACACCAGAGTGCAAATCTTGCAAATTCTGCCGCTCGGGGAAAACCAATCTCTGCCAAGCGATCCGAATCACGCAAGGCCAGGGGCTGATGCCAGATGGAACGAGTCGGTTTTCCCATCGAGGGATGCCAATCCACCACTACATGGGCACGTCCACATTTTCGGAGTACACCGTGCTTCCGGAGATTGCCGTGGCCAAAATCCAACCGGAGGCCCCTCTGGAGAAGGTGTGCTTGCTCGGTTGCGGGGTCACCACAGGGATTGGAGCCGTTCGCAACACCGCCAAGGTCACGCCAGGGAGCACCGTTGCCGTGTTTGGGCTAGGAGGCATTGGGCTGGCCGTGGTGATTGGGGCAGTGATGGCTGGAGCATCGCGGATCATTGGTATTGATGTGAATCCAGAGAAGTTTCTGATCGCTAAACAGCTGGGGGCGACCGATTGCGTGAACCCCCGCGATCATGACGCTGCGATTCAGCAGGTCATCATTGATCTCACCGATGGTGGCGTGGATTACTCCTTTGAATGCATCGGCAACGTGGAGGTGATGCGAGCTGCTCTGGAAAGCTGTCACAAGGGTTGGGGAGAAAGCACGATCATTGGCGTTGCTGGAGCAGGGCAAGACATCAGCACACGCCCCTTCCAGCTGGTCACTGGGCGGGTTTGGCGTGGTTCAGCTTTTGGGGGAGTGCGAGGCCGCAGTGAACTGGCTGGGTTTGTCGCTCAAGCCATGACAGGTGAGATCCCGCTCGATGTGTTCATCACCCACACCATGGGTCTGTCGGAGATCAATCATGCCTTTGAGCTGATGCACGAGGGCAAAAGCATTCGTTCCGTTGTGACCTACTAAGCCATGGGCCCTACCTCTGCCTCCATCCAATTGCTGACGGAAAGCCGTTGCTTTAGCGGCCTCCAACAACGCTACCGGCATTGTTCCAGCGTATTGGATTGTGAGATGACTTTCAGTATTTATCTGCCGCCACAAGCCCTGCGGGGAAACAGGGTTCCCGTGATCTATTGGCTTTCAGGATTGACGTGTACCGACGAAAACTTCATGCAAAAAGCCGGTGCTCAGCGTAGGGCAGCAACGCTGGGCCTGGCGCTTGTGGCTCCTGACACCAGCCCAAGAGGCGAGCATGTGCCAGATGATCCTGATGGCAGCTGGGACTTCGGCCATGGTGCCGGTTTCTATGTGGATGCCTCCTGCGAGCCGTGGAGTCAGCACTACCAAATGCACACCTATGTGGCCCAGGAACTTCCTGATCTTGTCGAGGCACACTTTCCACTCGATCCCGAGCGTCGAGGCATCAGTGGTCACTCCATGGGGGGCCATGGTGCCTTGCTTGTCGCGCTGCGCCATCCTGATCGCTACCGCTCTATCTCGGCCTTTTCGCCCATCACCAATCCAAGTCGCTGTCCATGGGGACAGAAAGCTTTTGGCTATCTCCTTGGTCACAACGCCAGCCGATGGGAGGAATGGGATCCCGTGGCATTGATCAGGGAAGCCCAACGTCCACCAACCTGGAGTCGGTGCAGCCGACTGTTGGTGGATCAGGGCTCAGCCGATCCTTTCCTGGAGGAGCAACTCAAGCCCGCCGCACTCACGTCTGCCGCTGAGGCGGGCAGGCTGCCTCTGGAGCTGCGGGTTCAGGAGGGATACGACCACAGCTACTTTTTTGTCGCTAGTTTCATCGATGATCACCTGATGCACCATGCCCAAGCGATGACCTGATGGGGCTTCGCTGGATGCGTCGCCTCAGCCGACGGCTCCAGCCAAAGGCGGTCGTGACGCCTGTGATGGGAAGGGGGCCAGGGACCGTTGCGTCCTGCTTCACGAGGTCAACTAAGTTGACAGCTCTGGTTGTGCCACCTGTTGGTTGGAATCCCCCCCTTGAAACCCATTGAACAGCAGGCTGCCGACCAGCCTTCAGGCCCTCCAGCCCTGACACCAGCCACCGCCGTCGCTCGCTCCCTGCGGCCCCTGTTGCCACCAGAGGCGTTTCAAACCAGCGGCCAGCGTTTCCACCTGCTGGCCATCAACGCTGCGATCCTCCTGCTGGGCTGGAGCATGGCTGCCCGGCTGCACCACTGGCCCACGCCCTGGCTTCTGGCCTGGCTACCCCTGGCGCTGGTGATGGGCAACAGCGTGTTCGTGCTGGGTCTGTTGGCCCACGAGCTGATGCACGGTTCCCGGCCACGGGCCCGCTGGCTCCGGCGTCTGCTGGGACTGGTGGCCTTCAGCGTGTCATGGATGACGCCCACCCTCTGGCAGGCCGTGCACAACCGGGAACACCATGGTCACACCAACGGTCTCAGCGATCCCGACAGGAGTTACCTGGAGAGCCA
>JBIIJA010000278.1:0-3834 GCA_044234195.1 Cyanobium sp.
CCACCGCATCGGCGTGGTGATAGGTAAACAAGTGGGGGGTGAGGTCCACGAGCTCCAACCCCGACACAGCACTGAGAAAACTTCCCACTGCTTCAATGCCCTGCTCAGGATGGCGGAGCAAGGCATCGCTCTCGAGACGGTTGCAAGTGCTCAAGATGGAGGCTTCCAGCACCTGCTCATCAGACCTGAGCTGCTGCAGGGATGCCTCCATGCTCTGTTCGGGAATACTCAGCTTCTCCCGGATTTCGACGGGAGCCGTACGGTGGCTGAGGCCGACAACGGCAATGTGCATGGAGCTAGGAGAGAGCCACCCGCTTGGCTCCGGGCTTGATATGCACCGTATCAATAAAGCGAGCGCTGTTGTCGAGTGAAGAGATGATCAGACTGCTGGTGCGTGTGCAATCGGGTTCAAACTTCACACCCTTGAACAGGAGGCCGTCCGTAATGCCTGAGGCGGCAAATACCACGTGCTGGCCGCTGGCCAGTTCGTTCGCCTCATAAACGCGGTCAGGTTCCGTGATACCCATCTCAGCCAGACGGGCAAGATTGCCCTCCCGAGTCAGCCCTTCCCATTCCTTGGTTTGGGCGACAGCGGGGTCGTAGACCAATTGACCTTGGAAATGTCCGCCAAGACAGCGCATGGCTGCCGCAGAAATCACTCCCTCAGGAGCCGCTCCGATACCCATTAAGGCGTGGGTGCCCGTTCCCTCAAAACCACAGGCAATCGCCGCACTCACGTCGCCATCACTGATGGGCTTGACGCGGGCACCTGCGTCGCGGATTTCTGCGATCAGACCCTTATGGCGGGCCCGATCCATGCAGACAATCACCAATTCATCGATACCTAATCCAAGACAATCTGAGAGAATTTTAAGATTTTCTGTGGCCGACTTCCGGATGTCCACCTTACCTTTGGCAGATGGCGGTGCTGCGAGTTTGTTCATGTAGAAGTCAGGTGCGTTGAACAAGCCCCCCCGCTCGCTAGCAGCCAAAACAGCCATCGAACCATCCTGAGCATTGGCACAGAGATTGGTGCCTTCACAGGGATCTACAGCGAAGTCCACACCTGGCCCCGAGCCACTCCCCACTTCCTCACCGATGTAAAGCATTGGTGCCTCATCACGCTCCCCTTCGCCGATGACGATGCGACCTTGCATGGCAATGGAGCCCATGCGCTGGCGCATCGCTTCGACAGCTGCTTGGTCGGCTTCATTTTTCTTGCCATGGCCCGTGAGTCGGGCAGAAGCAATGGCAGCCTGCTCAACAACCTCAAGCAGTTCCTGGATGATGGTGCGGTCCACGGGCAGCGGGCAAGGGGGTAGGCCTCAGGGGGGAGGGGCAAGAGTTGGCAGATCCTGGGACGATCCAGGAGCCAGCTGTTCAACCAAGACAGTTGAGCGACCAGCACGGTGACCACTCTGGACCTGGTTCTGCCAAATCCTGATCAAAGACCTGGTTGGATCCCCGACCTTGAAGCGGCGTCATCGTATCAGCGGTGACGTCCAGCCCCGACCATCGGGCCAGCCCAAAGCAGGAAGCGGCTCGCCCTTGGGGTCATGGCCACTCGTGTGACTAAAATCCTGCAGCTGCTGTCCCATGAGTCTTATGAGCACCAAATCCCTGGTGGTCTCACCATCCATTCTTTCGGCGGATTTTTCGAGGTTGGGAGATGACGTGCGGGCCGTGGACCAGGCAGGAGCTGATTGGATCCATGTGGATGTGATGGATGGGCGGTTCGTGCCAAATATCACCATTGGACCATTGATTGTGGAAGCACTGAGGCCAGTCACCAGTAAGCCTCTGGATGTTCATCTGATGATTGTTGAACCGGAGAGATACGTGCCTGAATTTGCCAAGGCAGGTGCTGACATCATCAGCGTGCAGGTCGAAGCCTGCCCCCACTTGCATCGCAATCTGGCCCAAATCAAGGAACTGGGGAAACAGGCCGGAGCCGTATTGAATCCGAGCACCCCGATTGACACCCTGGAATACTGCCTGGAACTATGTGATTTGGTGCTCATTATGAGTGTCAACCCTGGATTTGGTGGACAGAGCTTTATTGAGAATCAGGTCCAAAAAATTCGTGATCTGCGTCGACTCTGCGAGGAGAGGGGGTTGGATCCTTGGATCGAAGTGGATGGCGGCATCAAGCCAGCTAACGCTTGGAAAGTCATCGAAGCAGGGGCCAACGCGATTGTCTCTGGCTCAGGGGTGTTTGGGGCTGGAGATTATGCGGAAGCCATTCGCGGCATTCGCAGCAGCCGCCGTCCTGAGCCAGCACTGGTCTAAACCAACAGTAAATGGTCTAAACCAACCTAAGAACCCAAGAACCATCCATAGCTGTGAAGGCCAATCCCGAGAAGATTGACGCCGATATAGCAAATGGCGATCACGACCAATCCCGCAGAAGCCACCAAGGCAGGTTTGCGGCCCTGCCAACCTCGCACCAAGCGGGTGTGCAAATAGGCGGCATACACCAACCAGGTAATCAAGGCCCAGGTCTCCTTCGGATCCCAACTCCACCAGGAGCCCCAGGCTTCATTCGCCCAGACTGCACCACTAACAAGACCAACCGAAAGAAGTAAAAATCCCACGGTGATCGTGCGATAGCTCAAGCTATCGAGCTCCTCACTGGATCGGAACAGAGTGCGTTCCAAGGTGGTATCTCCGGAGAGGCCAGAGGCCATCTGGGCTTGACGGAAACTGCCGGAACCAATCGAACTGCTTCGAAGCTCAAGTCGCTCTGTGCGATCGGTGAAAAGCACAGCCACACTCAGCAGGGACCCCACCAGGAGAGCTGCGTAGCTGAGCATGATGATGCTCACGTGCATGACCAACCAGCTCGAGCGAAGGGCAGGAACCAGGGGGGAAGCTTCCTGCAACCGATCGGGCAGAGCAAAGCTGGCGAAGGCAATGCAGCCAAGGGCCATGGGGGTGGCTGCAGCGGGGACAAGGGGACTCGGCCAAGCCCTCTCCACAAGCAGTTGGGTCAGGGTGCAGCCCCAAGCAAGGAAACACAGAGATTCGTAAAGATTGCTGATCGGGAAGTGGCCGGAATCCCACCAGCGAAGGATCAACTGGGCCGTCAAGCACAGGTTGGCTGTCGCCACCAACAATCGAATCAGTCGGCTCGTGCGACCGGCGCTCAAAAACCAAAAGGCGGCAGGAAGGGCTAGCAGAAGAAGAGCGAAGGCAATCAGACCAAGACCCAAGACCGGATCCGCAGTCAGAGTCGGCACAGACAAGGGAAGGGAGCAACCTCACCAGTCTGCAGGTTGAAGGTCAGCCACCGTGGCTGAACGGACGATCAGCAACTGGCGCGACGCAAGAGATAGGCTCCAGCAGAAAGACCGATGAAGACGGGCAACCAAGCGGAAAGGAATGGGGTCAGGGTGCCCGTAAGCCCGAGGGAGCTAAAGATAAATGACATTAAATAATAACCAAAGATCAACAGGACGCTGATACCAAAACCCTGGCTTCGACTTGTTCTGGCATGGGGCCGAACACCAAGGCTGCTGCCAATCAGGCCAAAAACAAAACAGATCGCAGGAAAGGCAAACTTTTCTTGGATACGGACTCGGATCCTACGAGCCTCTTTTTTATTGCCTGATTCTGTAAGCAATCTTTCGGCTCTTAGAGCTTGACCAACGGTCATCGTACTGGCGTCGGTGGGAAGCTTCGCCACCTCAAGCACGTCACGCGTGAGTGGATAGAGATAACTTTTGAAAAGAGCAGAGGTGGTCGCCCCTGTTGTCTCATCCAGGCTGACAACACGACCATCAATAAATTCCCACATCGATTGTTTCTCATTCCACTTGCCACGCTTAGCAGTCA
>JBIIJA010000279.1:0-3824 GCA_044234195.1 Cyanobium sp.
TCGAGAAACATCACATAGGGGCCAGCGTCAAAACCGCTCTCCCGCACCATCAGATCCTTCTCGCTCAGTTCCCCCACCAGGGCCCCCGATTCATCCACCACCGGCAGGCCGCTGATGTGGTGGCTGCTGAGGAGGGTCACGGCCTCCTGTAGGGGAGTCTCGCGTCGCACGGAGAAGACGGGTTGGGTCATCACCTCTGAGACGGGCTTCTCCACCACCATGGCGGTCACTGTGCGTTGAAGATGCATTCTGAAGGGACGCCGGCAAGGCCCCATGGCCCCCTCCTCCCCTTCCCCTTCCCCGCGCTGGGGTGGCCGCCAGCTCGCGGATGGATTGACCGTTCTTCGAGGCCTGTTGGGCCTGCCGCTCTTGCTGGCCCTGCAGCTGGGATGGGCGGGGCTGGCCTGGGTGCTGTTGCTGTTCGGGGGCCTCAGCGATGCGGCGGATGGCTGGTTGGCTCGCCGCAGCGGGGGTGGATCGGTGTGGGGGGCCCGACTTGATCCCCTCACCGACAAATTGTTGATTTGCGCTCCCCTGTTGTGGTTGGCGAGTCAGGCACGGCTGCCCCTGGTGGCCGTCTGGCTGCTGCTGGCCAGGGAACTGCTGATCTCCGGCTGGCGGGCCCAGCAGGGCAGTGGCGGCCCTGCCTCCTGGGGGGGGAAGGTCAAGACGATCCTTCAGTTTCTTTCCCTGTTGCTCCTGCTCTGGCCGGCCTCCTGGCCCTTCCACTCCCTGGCTTGGAGCACGGGGTGGTGGCTCTTCTGGCCGGCGTTGGTGTTGGCGTTGACTTCAGCTGTGGGCTACCTCAAGGGCGCCTCCTAGGGAAGGCGCAGTCTCTCGGCTAACCCGGCCCAGGCCTGTCCCCAGCTTCCTCGCCAGTCCTCTCGCCAGTCCTCTGGCTTGCCTCCTCGCTTGGCTAATCGCTGGTTCCATCACCAGATCCTTCCCCCCTCTCTTCCCCAGCGTCCCTGGTCCAGGCCTCCGGTTCGCTGCTGCGCAAGGTGTGGGCCGTGATGCCCTTCTCCTCCCGCAGGTAGCGGGCCAGGGGATCCCCGTGGCCGTGGGTGAGGAACACCTGCTGGGCACCACTCTCTTCGATGGTGCGCACCAGAGAGGGCCAGTCGGCATGGTCGCTGAGCACGAATCCGCGGCCATAGCCCCGGCGACGGCGCACCCCGCGCACGGCCATCCAGCCGCTGGCGAAGCCTGTTTGCGCTTTGGGGAACCTCCGCATCCACGGGGTTCGCAGGGCAGAGGGTGGAGCCAGCACCAACCGACCAGCCAGGCTCTCCCCCTTGGGCCAGCCGCTCAGGGGCCGGGTGGGCGCCATCGCGATACCCGCCGCCCGGTAGGGCTCCATCAATGCCTGAATGGCGCCATGCAACAACACGTCCTCCTCCACCCCAAGGGCGTGAAGCTCGGCCAGGAGCCGTTGGGCCTTGCCAAAGGCGTAGCAGCAGAGGATGGAGGGGATGGATGGGGCCTGGTGCCACCAGCTGAGGATGTCGTTCGCCACCTCGGCCCCCGGCAACCAGCGGTAGAGCGGGAGGCCAAAGGTGGCCTCGCTGATGAACACGTCGGCCTGAACGGGAGTGAAAAGCGCACAGCTGGGATCCGCATCCCGTTTGTAATCGCCGCTGATCAACCAGCGCTCCCCTGCCGCCTCAATCAGGATCTGGGCCGAGCCCAACACATGGCCCGCGGAATGCAAGGAGATTTGCGCGCCGCCCAGTTGGAACGGCACGCCATAAGGAACAGGCATCAAGTTGATGTGGGCACCCAGCCGCTGTCGCAGCACCGCTTCGCTTGGGGTGCTGGCCCAATAGGCGCCACTGCCAGGTCGGGCATGGTCCGCATGGGCATGGGTGAGAAGCGCCCTGGTCACGGGCCGCCAGGGATCGATCCAGGCCTCGGCGGGAACGCAGTAGAGGCCCTCAGGTGTGAGCCGCAGGGGGCCATCTGGCGGGAGAACACCGCCTGAGAGAGAGGACTCAGACACTCATGGCCAACATTCGCTCGATGGGCACAAGGGCCCGCTGGCGGATCTCCTCGTCCAGCTCGATGCGAGGCTGCAGATCCCGCAGGCTGAGCCAGAGCTTTTGCAGGGTGTTCAATCGCATGTAAGGGCAGAGGTTGCAGGAACAGCCATTCACCCCTGGCACGGGATAAAACACCTTCTCGGGCGCTTTCATCTGCATTTGGTGCAGGATGCCAGGTTCAGTGAGCACCAGAAAGGAGGGGGCGGCGCTGGTTTGGGCCCGCTCCAGCAGGCGACTGGTGGAGCCGATGAAATCCGCCAAATCCAGCAGATGGGGCAGGCACTCCGGGTGAGCAATCACCTCCGCTTCCGGATGCTCCAGTTTCAACCGCAGCAAGGCCTCCTCGCTGAAGGTTTCATGCACGATGCAGCTTCCAGGCCAGAGGGTGAGATCCCGTCCACTCATGCGGGCCACCCAACGGCCAAGGTTTTGATCCGGAGCGAACAAGATGGGCTGGTCTTTGGGCACTTGCTGCACCAGGTGCACGGCGTTGCTGCTGGTGCAGATCAGATCGCTTTGCGCTTTGACGGCGGCGGAGCAGTTGATGTAGCTCACTACAAAATGGTCGGGGTGCTGGGCGCGAAAGGCCGCAAATTCCTCCGCCGGACAGGCATCCGCCAAGCTGCATCCGGCGTTCATGTCCGGGAGCACCACGATCTTCTGCGGATTGAGAATCTTCGCGGTTTCAGCCATGAAGTGCACGCCACAAAAGGCGATCACATCCGCTTCCGTGCGGGCCGCCTGACGGGAGAGTTCGAGGGAATCGCCAATGACGTCCGCCACGTCTTGGATAGCGGCGTCTTGGTAGTAATGCGCCAAGATGATGGCGTTGCGCTCCTTTTTGAGGGCCCCTATGGCTGCTGGCAAGGCCTCAATGGGGGGGATTCCTGTCGCTGACGGTTCCGCCGAATGGTCCACTGAGGGCTCAGATGCACTCTGATGCGCAAGGGATTGACGATGGGCCATTCCAGTCACCTGCCCTTGCCCCGTTCCCATGGAACAGTCCTGCGCTGAAAACTCCATGGTGGTGACACTAAGGGGGCAAGGGGTTGCCCCTCAAATGGGGGATCTCCAACTGGCCATTGCCGGTGATCTGCACAATCAGTGGGATGGCTCCGATGAGGACCTGCTGCTGGCCCTGGCTCCGGATTGTGTTCTGGTGGTGGGAGATCTGAGCAATGGACAGGCGCGGATTCCGCGCGCGTTGGCCCGTTTGCCCCTGCCCCTGGCCTGCGTGCTTGGAAATCATGATGCGGGTCTCGACCCCACCGGGGAGAGCCTCAGGCGCCAACTGGCTCTCTTGGGAGAGCGCCACTGCGGATGGGGTGTGCGGGAATTGAAGCCCCCTGGGCTGGCGGTGGTCGGTGGTCGGCCAGCCACAGCGGGCGGGGGCTACCACCTCTCCAGGGCCATGCGGGCTGTCTATGGGCCCGTTGACTTGGAAGAGTCGGTGCATCGCATCTCCAGCGCCGCTTTGGCGGCGGATCCCTCCCTGCCTTTGGTGGTCCTGGCCCATTGCGGCCCGGAGGGATTAGGCAGTGAGCCCGCCGATCCCTGTGGTCGGGACTGGAAGGCCCCCGCCTGCGACTGGGGGGACCGGGACCTGGCTCTGGCGATTCAACGCATCCGCCGAGATCGCCCGGTGCCGCTTGTGGTGTTTGGCCACATGCACCACCAGCTTCGCCGCGGGGGGGGCGAACGGATCACGTTCTCTCGCGATCGGCAGGGCACGACCTATCTCAATGCGGCCTCCGTGCCTCGCCATGGGGTGGATGGGCTGGGGCG
>JBIIJA010000315.1:0-3345 GCA_044234195.1 Cyanobium sp.
AACCCTCTCTTCCCGTCGAGAGCGGTCCTAAGACTGTCGTCCATCGTGCTCTTTCCCCATGCCCCTGTTGCCCCGCCGTTTTCAGCGTCTGCAAGCGGTGCTTCATCGGCGCATGGCGGATCTCAGCCTGTTGCTGGAGGAAGTGGAAAAACCCCACAACCTCTCGGCAATCCTGCGCAGCTGTGATGCCGTGGGGGTGCTGGAGGCCCATGCCGTGTGCCGCCAGGGGCGTCTGCCGACGTTCAACAGCACGGCCCAAGGCAGCCAAAAGTGGGTGCCCCTTCAGGTGCACAGCAGTGTGGGGGAGGCGGTGGCAACCCTGAAGGGCCAAGGCTTTCGGCTCTATGGCACCCACCTGGGGGTGGAGGCGGTGGATTATCGCCAGTGCGACTACACGGGCCCTACGGCGTTTGTGCTCGGGGCGGAAAAATGGGGACTCAGCTCCGAAGCCGCCGCCCTGGTGGATCAGGCAGTGTTCATCCCCATGCGCGGGATGGTGCAGTCGCTGAACGTGTCGGTGGCGGCAGCCAGCCTGCTGTTTGAGGCCCTGCGCCAGCGTCAGGCTGCCGGGCTCGTGCCGGAGCATGGGGAGGGTGTGCCGGCGGAACGCCAACGTCAGTTGTTGTTTGAATGGGCCTACCCGGATGTGGCCCGCTGGTGCCGCGACCAGGGCCGGCCATACCCAGCCCTGGATGGGGAGGGGGTGATTGGGGAGCCCCTGCCCCGGGATGTGCGCCTGCGTTGTTAGCCCTTTGGGCCCTCCTCAAAGCGCGAGGCACTGGGCAGCCAAAGCGCTAGAGCGAGGATGGCCAGCTCCAGGGGAAGCCAGCGCCCTCCCAGAAGCACCACCATCACGGCAGCTGTGGCAAGGATTTTTTCGAGCAGCCCGATGGCATCGTCGCGGTGGTTGTCGCCCACGATCCAGAGCACACAACCCACAACGAGCAACACCAGATCCATCCACCAGGGCATGGGTGTGGAGCGAGGTGAACACTCAATCTAGGCAAAACCCGCAGTGCTGGAGAACTCCCAGGCCCATGCGGCCTAGGTTGGCGTTCTTTCCAGTCGCCTCCATTCATCCAATGGCTGTGCCCAACCAGGCCCTCTGCGTGGATCTTGTGGATGGCACCAAGATTGTGGTGCCTGAATCTTTGAACCTTCTCACCACCTACATCCTGCAGGAGCAAGGGGATTGGTTTGAAGACGAGATCAAATTCCTGCGGCAGCTGGTGCAGCCGGGCCAGGTCGTGATCGATATCGGAGCGAACTATGGCGTCTATGCCCTCTCTCTCGCCCGGCGTGTTGGGCCCGAGGGCCAAGTGTGGGCCTTTGAACCTGCTTCAGACACGGCCGCCTATCTCGCCAGCTCCATCGCCGCCAATGCAACCCCATGGGTGCGGTTGGAGTCTTTGGCCCTCACGGACCACGAAGGAACGGGCTGGCTGCGCAAGCCTGGCCAATCGGAGCTCAACAGCCTGGCCTCTGCCGATGGGGCTGAGCCCTCGCCTGAGGGTGGAGAGGGAGAACGGGTGACCCTCTCCACCCTCGATGCCTGCAGGGCTCGCTTCGGCTGGGAAGCGGTGGACCTGCTCAAGATGGATGCCGAGGGAGAGGAGAAGCGGATCCTGGCCGGCGGCCAGCGACTGTTGAGCGAAACCTCACCGCTGGTGATGTTTGAGCTCAAGGAAGGCGCCAAGCTGCACCTCGACCTGCTGAGCTGTTTCCAGGCGCTGGGCTACGCCTGTTATCGGCTGGTGCCAGGGCTAGGGGTGTTGGAGCCCTTTGCGGTGGGGCAACCGGTGGATGGCTTCCTGCTCAACCTGTTTGCCGCCAAACCCGATCGGGCTGCGGCACTGGCGGCCGCCGGCTTGTTGGTGCAGCAGGAGCACGGGGAGATCCAGGCGCCCCCTCTCTCTCTGCCTGAATTGCAGAGCGGCTTGGAAGTGTTGCAGGCTTTTCCCTACGCCCAGGCCCTTGCCTCCCGCTGGCAAGCCAGCCCCGATTCGCCTGGCGGGGTGGAACACAGAGCGGCTTTGGCGGCCTGGGCTCAGGCGCACCAGGGTGCTCTTCCGGTCGCTGTCCGCCTGGCGGCCCTGAAGCGGAGCTACCAGTTGCTCTGGGGCTTGACCGAAGCCGGGGGCTCCGCCAGTCGCTGGGCCTCCTTCGCCCGGGTGGCAATGGAGCTGGGTGAGCGGGAGAAGGCTGTTCAAGCTCTGGCTCGGCTCAAAGAATGTCTTGAGCAGGGGAGCTTGGCCCAGTGGGAGGAGCCCTTCCTTGCGCCCCATCCGGCCTATGAGGCCATCGCCCCGGGGGAGACCCCCGACGCCTGGCTCGAAGCGGCGGCCCTGGAGGCGGAGGAGTGCTACGGAAGTTTTTCGAGTTTTTTCACAGGCACCGCAGCCCTGCCGAGGCTCGAGAGGCTCCAGTCGCTGGGCTTGGCGACCCCGGCCATGGGGCGCAGGCTGGCCATGCTGCAGCGCCGCTGGCCTGAACAGATGGGGGACTCCGTCCGGCCCTGGTTTGATTTTCTGGAGCTGGATCGGCCCCTGCGTTGCTTGGATGGGGGAGCCATGGGCCTCACCAGCCAACCCGAGCCCTGGGTGCGTTGGGCCCAACAAGGCTGTGCGGAGGTGATCGGTTTTGAGCCCCAGCTCGAGGAGTGTGAACGCCTCACCAAGGCGGCTGCCGGGCTGGGTGGAGCTGTTCGTTATCTTCCCGTCGCCCTGGGGGATGGCGAGGAGCACACCTTGCACATCACCAACGCGCCCATGACCTCTTCCCTCTTTGCGCCGGCACGCGCCACCGTGGATTTGTTTCCAGCCCTCGGCGAGCTGATGAAAGTCGAGCGGCGGCAGACGTTGCGCACATGCCGCCTCGATGATCTAGGCGAGGTGCGGCCGGCGGATTTTCTCAAGCTGGATGTGCAGGGGGCGGAGCTGATGGTGTTGCAACAGGCCAAGGCCACCCTGGCGGATGTGGCTGTGGTGGAGTGTGAAGTGGAGTTTGTGGAGCTTTATGAGGGCCAACCTCTGATGGCTGAGGTGGATGTCTTTTTGCGCAGTCAGGGGTTCCGTTTTCTGAAATTCACCTCTCTGTATGGCCGGCCCTTCAAGCCACTGCACCTTGAAGCCGATCCCAACAGCCCGATCAGCCAACTCCTCTGGGCCAATGCGGTGTATGTGCGGGATGTGGGCCAGCGGGCCCAGTGGAGCAGGCGGCAGCTGCAGGCTGCCGCTTTTCTGCTGCATGAGCTTTACAAGGCCTTTGATCTGGTTTCCCTACTTCTTGGGGAGCTGGATGGTCGCCAGCAGAGCGATTGGCAATCCTGCTATCTGGCCTCATTGT
>JBIIJA010000280.1:0-3814 GCA_044234195.1 Cyanobium sp.
CTTGCACAGGACCACAGGGGGAATGGCCCCCCTGTGGTTTCTCTCAACCCCTCACACCAGAGCCGGCAGGGGTCCGGTGAGGTTGGCAGCGGTGGCCTGCTGGAAGCGCAGACGCTCGTTCTCCACATCCACCGCGATGGTGGATCCAGCGGCGAAGGTGCCCGCCAAAATGGCCTTGGCGATTGGCGTTTCCAGTTCCCGTTGGATGGCCCGCTTCAAGGGGCGAGCACCGTACACCGGGTCGTAGCCCACACCCGCCAGCCAGTCGAGGGCTTCCCCATCGAGCTGCAGGCCCAACTTCTTCTCCTCTAGTCGCTTGGCCAGGCGCTTCACCTGCAGATCCACGATCTGACGCAGCTCCTCGGCCTTGAGGCTATGGAAGATGATCGTCTCATCGAGGCGGTTGAGGAACTCAGGCCGGAAGTGGGCCCGCAGAGCCTCATTCACCCGTTTTTCCATCTCGCCATGGCGGGCCGGATCTCCTGCCAGATCAAGGATCGAGGCGCTGCCGATGTTGCTGGTGAGGATCAGCACCGTATTGGTGAAATCCACCGTGCGCCCCTGACCGTCGGTGACGCGGCCGTCATCGAGGATCTGCAGCATCACGTTGAACACATCAGGGTGGGCCTTCTCCACCTCATCGAAAAGGATCACCGCATAGGGCCTGCGCCGCACCGCTTCGGTGAGCTGGCCCCCTTCCTCATAGCCCACATATCCCGGAGGTGCCCCGATCAGGCGGCTCACAGCGTGCTTCTCCATGTATTCGCTCATGTCAATGCGCACCATCGCCTCTTCAGCATCAAAGAGCTGGGTCGCCAGGGCCTTGCTCAGCTCCGTTTTGCCCACGCCCGTGGGGCCGAGGAACAGAAAGCTGGCGATCGGCCGGTTGGGATCGCTCAGCCCTGCCCGCGAGCGCTGAATGGCATCCGCCACCGCCGTGACGGCTTGCTGCTGACCGATCACCCGCGTGTGCAGCTCATCTTCGAGGTGGAGCAGCTTCTCCATCTCGCTCTGCACCAGCTTGCTCACTGGAATGCCTGTCCACTTGGCGATCACCTCGGCGATGTCGTCTTCGGTGACCTCTTCCCGCAGCAGGGTTTTGCCACTGTGGCCGCTGGTGAGCTCCGCCTCCTTGGTGGCCAGCTTGCGGTTGAGCTCGCCCAGGGTGCCGTATTCCAGCTCCGCGGCCTTGTTGAGGTCGTAGCTGCGCTTGGCCTGCTCGATCTGGAGCTGCACCTGCTCGATCTCCTCTTTGATCGCGCCGAGCTCATCAATGGCGCCTTTTTCTTTTTGCCACTGGGCATTGAGGGAGCTCTGCTGCTCGGCCAGCTCGGCCAGCTCCTTCTCCAGCCGCTCCAGCCGGTCCCGGCTCGCCACATCGGATTCCCGACCCAACGAGAGCTTCTCCATCTCCAGCTGCAGGATGCGCCGATCGAGTTCATCGATCTCCTCGGGCTTGGAGGTGATCTCCATCTTCAGGCGAGCCGCCGCCTCATCCATCAGGTCGATGGCCTTATCGGGCAGGAAGCGATCGGCGATGTAGCGGCTGGAGAGCACGGCCGAGGCCACGATCGCGTTGTCGGCGATGCGCACCCCGTGGTGCACCTCATAGCGCTCCTTCAGGCCCCGCAGGATCGAAATCGTGTCTTCCACCGTGGGCTGATCCACATACACCTGCTGGAAACGCCGCTCCAGGGCGGGATCTTTTTCGATGTGCTGGCGGTGTTCGTCGAGGGTGGTGGCGCCAATGCAACGCAGCTCTCCTCTGGCCAGCATGGGTTTGAGCAGGTTGCTGGCATCCATGGCGCCGCCAGCGGCACCAGCGCCCACCACGGTGTGGATCTCATCGATAAAGAGCACGATCTGCCCTTCGGAAGCCGTCACCTCCTTGAGCACGGCCTTAAGCCGCTCCTCAAATTCCCCTCGGTATTTGGCGCCAGCGATCAGGCTGCCCATGTCGAGGGCGATGAGCTGGCGGTTTTGCAGGGCAGAGGGCACATCCCCATTGACGATCCGCTGGGCCAAGCCCTCCACGATCGCCGTTTTGCCCACGCCAGGCTCCCCGATCAACACAGGGTTGTTTTTCGTGCGGCGGCTGAGGATCTGAATGGTGCGCCGAATCTCCTCGTCGCGGCCGATCACCGGATCCAATTTGCCCTCCCGGGCAGCGGCGGTGAGGTCGCGGCCGTATTTCTCTAGGGATTCGTAGGTGCCTTCTGGGTTTTGATCGGTCACTTTCTGGCTGCCGCGAATGGCCACCACAGCTTGCTTCAGTTTTTCAGCGTTGCAGCCACACTGGCTGAGCAGCTGCTTGCCGCAGCGATCATCGATCGCCAGGGCCAGCAAGAGATGCTCAATGGCGATATAGCTGTCTTCAAAGCTCTTCTTCAAAGAATCAGCCTGATCGAGCACGCTGTTGAGGCCCTTGCCCAAATAGATGTTGTCGGGTGAGCTGCTCAAGCTGGGCTGACCCGCGATGAACGCCTCGATCTTTTGGCTCAGGGTGCCCACGTCGACACCGGCCTTCTCAAGGATGCGGCCGGCCAAGCCCTCTTGGGCCATGAGGGCAGCGAAGAGATGCTCGCTCTCCATCTGTTGCTGCCGTTTCTGCTGGGCCAGTTGCTGTGCGGCAACGACAGCGGCCCAGGCCTTCTCTGTGAATAGCTCGGCGGTGGGATGCATGGTTGACGGGAAATGGTGGGGTGTTCTGACCGTATGGCCCCTCGGTAGACACAACCCAGGAGGAGGCCCGAATCAAGCGGTTCGGGCCTCACCACCACCGATGGGCGCTCCCCCCCAGAATGGCGAGGAAACCGTCCGGCGACTCCCTTCGCCTGCTCATCTGTGACGGACCAGTTCAGCGGTGGGAGGCGGCAAAGCGGCGGTCGCCACGGCAATCTGGCTTTTTTTGTGCGGCGGCGGGGCATGCTTCAAGACAAGGGCCGTCAAGCTGTTCGAGAGAAGCAATGTGGCTGCCCCGAGGCAGAGCACCAAAGAGAGAGGTTGGTCTTGCACGGGCAAGGTGAACAACGAGAGCATCCAGCTTTGTGGTTCGCCTGAGGGTATGGGAATAAAACCTTGGCGCTTCTGCGAGGGATCCATGGGGCAAGCCTGAAAAGACCGACGCTGTGTTGTGGTAATCAGCCTTGGCCTCTGATTCAGTTTTGCCTGTGAGCCTCCTTCAACGTTGGGGTGAGGCGGCTCACAAGGGCGCCTGCCTAAGCTGGCTTAGTGGTACGCATTCGTCTCCCATGGCCCAGACCCTTGTGGCACCTCCGGCGGGCACAGACCTCACCAGCGCCTTCCGCGCAGCTTACGAAAACCGTTACACGTGGGATCCAGGTTTTGGCGGCTACCGGGGGCGCTGCATCTGGGAACAAGACGGACGCGTGGTGGAGGGCATCTTCACGGTGGGGGCCGATCTCAAGGCCAACGTCGAAGGGATCGAAGATCCCGAGGTGCACAAAGCCGTGGCCTCCCAGCTCTGGGAAGTGGCGATCCACAGGGTGCGCCGCAGCTTCGAGCAAACCCATGGAGAGAACTCCTTCACCGCTGGTGACACCGACGACGTGGGCACCGAGGTGATCGTGGGGGGCAAGAACGCTGGCGATCGCTACCGCATCAAGGACAAGGTGGTGACGATGGTGCACCGCCACATTCACGGCACCGTGGTGACGATCTTCACCAAGAGCATCACAGACACGGGCCGTGGCTATCTCAGCCACACCTACACCAGCCGGTACAGCGACCCTGCCACCGGCGCACCCAGAGGGGGAGAAAGCCAGTTCGCAGACACCTTCACCCCCCTGGCGGG
>JBIIJA010000019.1:0-14111 GCA_044234195.1 Cyanobium sp.
CCAACTGCGGGATTTGCTCGCAGTTCTGAGCCCCTTGCCGGAGCCCTGGCCCCGCTGGCAGGTGGCCGCTGGTCCGGGTTGGACCAGCTGGGCGAAGGTGGATCCTTCCCTCCTCCAGTGGCATTGGTATCGGCAGCCGCTGGATCCCCTGCAGGAATTGACAGGCCTGTTCGAGGGGCGCGGCGCCGTGCTGCTCGGTGAGGTGGCTGGGGGGGGCACGGACCAGGCCACCGCTGCTGCCCTTCGCTGGACCCCCCAAGTGGTGGTGGCCCTCTCCGATCCACCGTTGAGCGACCCCCTGCCGCTCTATGCCCCCCTGCGGCAGCCGTTGCCCAACAGCCCCCTCTTCCCGGAACACCTACTGGACCATTGCCGCCGCCTGGTGTTGGGACAGGCGGGCCTGACGGTGATCCTGCTGGATGACCGGGGCCTGCGGGCGGGCTTGGCCAGCGCCCTGGCGGCGGAGTTTGGCTCCCGGGTGACGGAGCACTGCACCGCCCCGGAGAGCAATGGGGTGATCTGTGCCTCCTGGAGCTGGTGGCTGGAGCACCAACCCCGCCTGCCCCTGCCCTGTCAGGTGATCGTGGGGTTATTGCCCATCGCCAGCCTGGAGGATCCCCTGACGGCGGCCCGGGTGGCCCGGCTGCGCCAACAGGGCCGCGACTGGTTTCGCGACCTCCTGCTGCCCGATTCCCTCCATCGCCTGCAGCGAGGACTGGCCTGCTTGCGCCGCAACGGCGGGCGGGCCGCCGTGCTGGATGGCCGCCTACGGGCCCGCACCTGGGGCCGGCAGGTGTTTCGGGCTTTAGAGCCCACCGTGTCCCTGACCAGGTTGTTACCGAGCTGAGGCGGGTGGGCCGTGGGCTGCCATGGCCCACCCGCCTCAGCCCCCTACCCTTGGAGGACTGATTGCCGTTGGGATGGGAGAAGCCAAGCGCCGCGCTGCCCAGGGGTTGCCCCCCCGGGAGAGAAAGCCACCGGAGAAGGCCGCAGCGTCCTCCAAGGCTGCGGGGAAGAAGGGGGTCGGATCGAAGTCCTCCCCCATCGACACCTCCCCCCGACTGGTGGAGTGGCTCCCCCTCACCCGCCAGCAGGCCGAGCGTTTTGTCTCCCTCACCACCCGGGGGGCGTGGGTGGGCATTGCCGCTCTGGTGTTGTTTTGGGTGACGGTGCGCTTTCTCGGCCCAGCTCTGGGGTGGTGGACCCTGGCGGACGGCTGATCAGGCTCCTTCGACGGGTTGGCTGTGGGGCCTGGTGTGCGGGTTTGGCCACCGCGGCCAGCCCCCTCTCCCGGAAATCGGAAGAAAACCTTAGGATTCCCCCAACCATTTCTGGTTGGTCATGTTTGCCCGCTTAGCTGAGCAATACCGTTCAGTTGTCCACGATCTGGTGCTCAGCCTGCAGGCCCTTGCCCGCTGTCTGCAGGACCAAGGCCAGGTGGCCAGCTGCTACGTCTGCGGGGATGGCACCCACCAAAGCGGGGTCTCCTTCGTGGCCGACCTGGGAGAGTCCCATGTCGTGAGATTTCTGGTGTCTGATTTCGGCATCACCTGGGTGGAATCTCGCCATGGCCTGGAACTCTTGAAGCTCGAAGGGGCGGAGGCGATCCATGAGCTCCATCGCGTGGCCCAGCAGCTGCAGTCCAAGCAGGTCGTCGCTGGGCTTACTCCCCCCGCTCGCTCTGGAGATCTCCCTGAACCCTTGGAAGTCGTGTCTTAGGACTGGGGCTCGCCAAACACCTGGGGCAAAAAGCTGGTCTTCGCCAAGGCAGTGGCTTGGCTAAGGAAAAGGCAGTGGCTTTCCTAAGGAAAAGACAGTGACTTGCCCAAGGGAAGGAGGCGCAGGCACTCTTTTTGACCCGCAGCCTTTCTTTTGACCGACAGCTTGCTCGTCAGCCGCAGCAATTTTCCCAGCCACCGCTCCATCCTCGATCAAACCAATGCCGTTGCTCAATCAGGGGGTGGAAACACCCCCTGATTTTTTGCGCTCCTGTTTTGGTCCCTGGAAGCTTTATGCGGAGGGCACCGACTCCCTCTCCACCTCTTCGGTTGCCGTCACGGATCCAGCTGCGGCGCCACGGGCGGCCGCGGCGGCCAGGGGCCGCATGGAATTGGCCGTCACCTCTGAGCCTTCCGTGAGTTGGCGGCGGGTGAGCTGTTCGATCGTGGCCTGCTGGGTGGGATTTTGCTCCAACCAGGCGATGGTGTTGTCACGACCCTGGCCGATGTTGTCCCCCTCATAGCTATACCAAGCTCCCTTGCGGGTGACGACCCCCGTTTCCTCCGCCAGGTCGAGCAGGCAGCCCACGGTGCTGATGCCCCGGCCAAAGAGGATGTCGAATTCGGCGATGCGGAACGGCGGCGCCACCTTGTTTTTCGCCACTTTCACCTTGGCGCGGATGCCGTATTCCTCCGTGCCCCGCTTGAGGGTTTGAATGCGCCGGATGTCCAGTCGCACGGAGGCATAGAACTTCAGCGCGTTTCCGCCGGTGGTGGTTTCGGGGTTGCCGTAAGTGACGCCAATCTTCTGACGCAGCTGGTTGAGGAAGATCACGGTGCACCCGGATTTGCCGATGTTGCCCGTGATCTTGCGCATGGCCTGGCTCATCAGACGGGCCTGGCTCCCCACGGCCAAATCTCCCATTTCCCCCTCGATCTCTGCTCGAGGGGTGAGGGCGGCGACGGAGTCGACCACCACAATGTCCACGGCGCCTGAGCGCACCAGCTGGTCGACGATTTCCAGGGCCATTTCACCGGTGTCCGGCTGGGAGACCAGCAGGTTTTCGATGTCCACCCCCAGAGCCGCGGCATAGACCGGATCCAGGGCATGCTCCGCATCCACAAAAGCGGCCACTCCCCCCCGGCGCTGCACCTCAGCGATGGCATGGAGGGTGAGGGTGGTTTTGCCGGAGCTTTCCGGGCCATACACCTCCACGACCCGTCCCTTGGGATAGCCCCCCCCTAGGGCGAGATCGAGGGTGAGCGCTCCAGTGGAGATGGTTTCCACCCGCATCCGGGAGGCATCCCCCAGGCGCATGATCGATCCCTTGCCGAAGTTGCGCTCGATCTGGTTGAGCACGAGGCCAAGAGCTTTGTCCCGCTCCGGGTTGGCCGCGGATGGGGAGCTGGCTGCGGAGAAGGAGTCAGACATGGGGACGACGCCGTTGGAAGAAGCGGCCTTGGTGTCAGCTGGCATGGTTGGCGGAACGATGGAAGGGGCCGCGATGGCGCAGGGTGTGTGGGAGGGGTGGTGCTGAGGCGGATGGGTGCCGCCACGTCTGGCCATGGTGCGGTCTCATGGAAGCCAGTGCCACCGAGAAAGGCCAGCGTCTCAGCTGCGTGGTGGGATTGGGTCGTGGGATGGCGTGTTGGGCTGCGCCTTGAATTTAGTACGTGCGTACTCTACCGTCGTCCTGCCACTGTGCCAAGGGGGCTTGGAAGAGGTCCGGCGTGAGCCAATGGATCCCTGCCTCCGCCAGCCCCTCCCCATCTCCTGGGGCCAGATAGCCCCAGGAGGCCAGGAGGCACTGCACGGAGGCCAACCCTGGGGTCTGGCGCACGAGCTCCAGGGTTGTCCTTCGGTCTTCCACGAACCATAGGGGCCGCTCATCGCCTGGGCGTTCCCCTTGCTGGCGCAGTAGCTGCAGGAGCACCTCGGGCTTGGTGCCGGCCTCATGGCCGTAGAGGGCCGCCGGTTGGAGGCCGGCCGCGGTCAGCAGCTCCGCGGTGAACACCTCCCCCTTGGTGGTGAGCACCGCCCAGGGGGCTCCCTCCGGCTCCAACGCCCGCAGACGCTCCACCACCCCCGGGTAGAAGCGGTGCCGCCCCAGCCAGCCCTGCCGGTCGTTGCTCAGGGCCTCACGCCGCACGGTCTCCAGGAGCTCCTGCAGGGCCTGGCTGCTGTGGCCCCAGCGGGCTTGCGCGTTGGCCAGGGCCTGGGGGTAGGCCTGCAGGATGGCCTCCACATCCACCTCGTCTCGGCCCAGCTCAGCGGCCATGAGCACCATCTCCCATCCCTTGTGGATGAGGGGCCGCAGGCGATGGAAGGCTGGGGGGATCTCCAGGGGCAGATCCAGGCGGGGCCCGCCAGACCCCGCGATCTCCTGCAGCCGCAGGGCCGCCCGGCGGGCCGACCACCAATACTCCGCCATGCCGTCGACGAGCACGCCGTCGAAATCAAAGACCAAGAGCGGGGGGTGGCTCACCCTCAAGAGGGCTGGTGGAACTGGGCCGCTAGGATTCGAACCTAGGAATGGCGGGACCAAAACCCGCTGCCTTACCGCTTGGCGACGGCCCATCGACTGGCTGAACAGCGGCTGAAGGGATCCAGCCGGAGCTGATTCAGCCGTGGCGGCTTCAACGCCTTGGGGGGCGCTGATTCAGCACCCAGTCAGTAACCCACAGCGCCCGGTGCTTCGTCAACTGATCGGCGGCCCAGGTGGCCTCAGGCGGGGAACACCCGCAGGCGTTGCTGCTCCCCCTGGCCAAACACCGCACTGCGGAGGCGGTAGCGCCCCACCAGCTCGGCCTGCATGGCCCGCACCCTCTCGCTGCGGGGCAGCAGCTCCACGGGCCGGCCCTGGGGAAGCACCACCTGCTCCACTGCCAGCCGGCATTCCTCCATGGCGGCATGGGCGTCATCCAGCCGTTGGAGTTGTCCGGGGGTGGGGACCGATGGGGAGGAGGTGCCGTCCTCCGTGCGGCGCAGCACAAGCCGTTCCATGGCGCGCTGGAGCTGGTGGGGGTTGTCGGTTTTGATCACAAGGATGGGCAGCCCCAAGGACTGGGCTCGCCGGCGGATGGCGGGATCCTGTCCCAGTTGGCCCCGCACGCTGAGCACGGCATCTGCCTGCTCGGGATCGGCCACCACCTCCACCGGCAGGTGGCGGGCGCGGGCGGCCTCTTCCAGCTGGCCCGCGCTCACCCCCACGCCGCACAGGCGCAGGGGAGGAAGCATGGGGGTGCGCCGGTGGGCGGCGGGGGCGGTGGGATCGGGCAGGGGTTTGGGGGCCAGGGTGCGGGTCTGGAGGGGGCGCCGCGGCTCCGCCTCCCGGGGGCTGTCACGGCGGACGGCCACGGGCAGCGGGCGGCTGGGCGGGGCGTCCCGGATCTCCACCTGGCCATCGGGCCCCACCTCCCGGATCTGGGGGCGGGCGGCCTGGCCCCTGAGGAGGTGATCCACGGTGGAGGCCACCTCCTGGTGCACCAGCCAGCGGTGGCGGCTATGCATTTCCACCGCCAGGGGGAAGGTGGGTTCGGCGGCCCGCTCCAGCACGGTTTTCTGACTGTGGCGGCGGCGGGCCTCCTCATCCCCCAGGGTCACCGACTGGATGCCTCCCACCAGATCGCTGAGGGTGGGATTTTTGATCAGGTTGGCCAGTTCGTTGCCGTGGGCGGTGGCCACCAGCATCACGCCCCGTTCGGCGATGGTGCGGGCGGCCTGGGCCTCCAGTTCCGTGCCGATCTCATCGATCACGATCACTTCGGGCATGTGGTTTTCCACGGCCTCGATCATCACGTGGTGCTGCAGCTCAGGCCGGGCCACCTGCATGCGCCGCGCCCGGCCGATGGCGGGGTGGGGGATATCGCCGTCGCCAGCGATCTCGTTGCTGGTGTCGATCACCACCACCCGCCGCAGCAGGTCGTCGGCCAGCACCCGGGCGATCTCTCGCAGCGCAGTGGTTTTGCCCACCCCCGGCCGCCCCATCAGGAGGAGAGATTCGCCGGTATCCAGCAGGTCGCGCACCATGGTGACAGTGCCAAACACGGCCCGGCCAACGCGGCAGGTGAGCCCCACCACCTCCCCGGTGCGATTGCGGATGGCGCTGATGCGGTGCAGGGTGCGCTCGATTCCAGCCCGGTTGTCTTCCCCGAAGCGGCCGATGCGCTCGAGCACCCCGGCCAGATCCTGCCGCTCCACTGGAGCGTCGCCCAAGGCGATGGCCCGGCCGGGATAGCGGGCCTCCGGGATGCGCCCCAGATCGAGCACCACTTCCAGCAGTTGGTCCCGGCGTTCCTCCGTGCCTAGGGCGTCGCGCACCCGCTCGGGCAGCACCTCCAGCAGGCGATCCAGGTCGTCGGTGATCCGTTGGGTGGAGACGAGGGAAGAGGCGTTGGGCGAAAGGGAAGCGCTGTCCAGGGCTGCCTGGGGTTCACACCTTCTCTTTCTAGCGGCCTTGAGGGGAGCGTCGGGCATCGGTTTGCCGGCGGCGGCTCCAGGGCTCCACGAGGGCGGAGGCGAGGGCCAGGGCTGGCGCGAGCAGATCGGGGAGATCCAGCAGGCGCTGGCTCCGGCTCTGGGCTTCCATCAGGAGGGTCTGGAGCTGTTGGCGGGCCACGCTGCCGAAGGCCACTCCCGCCACGGGGGGAGCGGTGGGGGGGAGGCTCTCCACCAGCGGGAGGGTGTGCGCATTGGTGCCCCCGGCCAGCTGGAGCGGCCCGGGGGGCGCCAGGGGGCCCACGGCCTCCAGCAGACGCACGGCCGCGTGAGCCGTGCCAGCGCCCACGTCGCCGCTCATGGGCCGGCCATCCAGCTGCCAGAGGGGCCGCAGGCCGGCGGCGCGCACCAAGGCAAAGCGTTGCCAGAGCTCCCGGGCCAAGAGGGCGGCGGTGGGGTGCTCACCCTCGGCAGCACGGCCCTCGAGGCCGCAACTCACCGCCAGGCGTTTCAGTGGAAGATCGGCGCTGCGCACCTGCTGCAGCCGCGCGGCAAAGGCCTCAGCCCGGCCGATTTGGGTGTGCAGTTCCACCACATCGGGCCGCATAGCAGCCAACAGTGGGCCGATGGCCTCCGGGGCCAAGAAGGTTTGCCGCTCCTCGATCACACCCAGGGGGCAGGCCGGCAGGCAGCGCCCGCAGCCGTAGCAGCGCTCCGCCACCACCCCAGAGCCCTCAGAAATGGCCAGGGCAGGGCAGACCCGCTCGCAGGGCCGGGGGCAGGTGGGAGGGCAGTGGGCGGGATCAAACCAGGCCTTGCGAAAATGGGGATCGGCCCCATCGCTGAGGCTCACCATCAGCCAGGGTTTGGCGGCTCCCTGGTCTGTGGCCCAGGAGATGCCCCGGCGGGCGGCGGCCACCACGGCCGGATCGGCGGCCAGATCCAGGCAATGGACCCCAGCGAGGGTATAGATGCCCGCCAGGTCTTCAATGGCCTGGTGATCTTGGTTGCTGGCGCCGCCGATCCATTTCACCCAGCGGCCGCTGGCCAGGGCGGCCGCTGGGCTGAGCCGGGGCGGGGCAGGAGGTGGGGGGATGGGGGAAGCCGAGGCCGCCTGGGCGAGTGCAATCAATGTGGCAGGACAAAGGCCAACATGCCCTGTGTGATCCAGCTGAACAACTCTGGAGGGCAATGTCCCAAGTGGATCGCTTGCGGTATTCAAACGAAGCGCTTAAATAAGATAAAATCATGATCTGAGATGGGAGTCAATGTATTCTGCGCATATGGATTCCTTTTCAATCGGCATGTATATTCTTGCTTGTAGATCTCCAGCTGAGATCGGATGCGCGCAGCATAGCTTTGATTGATTTAAAGTGGCTAGATCGGGTGCTAAAGAAGTGAGGGTTGCACTTGAAAGCCTCAGTCGATACGGGCCTTGGCGCTGAATGACTGCAGCACGAAGCGGCGCGCCTCTGGACGCCGGGACTCAAGCACAAGTTGCAGTCGCTCCCCCTGCCGGCCGGGTCGATCCTCCGTGAATTGATCGATCATCTGGCCGCGCCCATCCAGCACAACAAACTGCGCCCGGATCTCTCCGCAAGGGCGCTCCAGGCAGTTCACCTCCATGACGTCGGCTATGCCGCCGCCATAGAGCAAGGGCCGGCGGCAGTTGTCCTGGCAACGGCGGGTGAACACCCCCTGATCGGATTCCTGCCAGCCGGCCGCCAGCAGTTCCTGGCGGGTCTCCTTGCCTGGTTTCGCCGCAGCAGAACCGTGTGCCGCGGGCCGGAAGCCCGCCGCTGTCCAACCGGCTGCGAATCCAAGGGCCAGAAGAGCGACGGCCGGCAGCCACCGGCCTCCCAAGCCTGGGGACGACGCACGAGGACGGCTGGCTTGGCCACCTGGAGGTTTGCCTCGGGAAGGCACCCCGGAGGCAGGCGCTGGTCCCTCCAGCTCGGCGATCAGATCCTCAACGGTCTTTTCGTTCCTTGTCATCGTCGTAACTCCTAAGCGAACGGAACATCAAGCCGCCACCGCTGCCGATCAATGCCATCATCGTGAGGACATTCCAGAGAGTGGTGGGCTGGAACCGCATGATCAGGGTCTGCAGCACGCCCACCGCCAGGGCCGCTACCGAGGCGAGCACAAGAAACCAGCCCCAGCGCTGATTGCGCAGCGCGAACAGCAGGCAGACCCCGATGACCAAGGGGATGAGCAGCAGCCCGAAGCTATTGCCCAAACTCAGGGGCATACCGAAGCCGCCCCCCCAGCCGCCACCTCCGAAGCTCGTCCCATAGCCACCCCCCCAGGAACGCCCGAAGCCCGAGCCGTAGCGGAAACCGCGGCCTATGGGTTCCGAACTCACCATGACCTGGTTGAAGAACAGGAACGCCCCCATCGACAGAAGCACGGCTCCGAGCAGGAAGGTGAAGAAATCCCTGATCGGATCCCGGGAATCCATCGCTAGGTCGCAGCCGCTGAGGTGCCGTCAGGCTAACGCTGCCTCTGAGTCAACTTACGCGTCAAACCTCTTCTCTAGTGCTTCCTGGGCTAGGGAATGGAGGCTTTTACCCTGAGCCTGCGCCTCCCATGAGAATTAGGTTCAGGCTGGTCCGCCCATGGCTTGTGACGCCATCCTTCGAGCCATCGAGCAGAGCACCTCTGGCTCCAACGTGGGGGAGGTGCTCCCGCGCCGGCTTTTGGGGCAGGCTGTCACGCCTGGGGGTGGCAGTGGGCAGCGCCCTTGTGGCTCTGCCGCTTCAGGCCCAAACCATCACTAGCGCCACGCCTGTGGTGGTGCGTTCGCTGCCGCCCGAGCCCAAGCCCAATGCCACCCTGGAGGCCGCCCTGCGCGAGGAGCTGTTCCCGGCCCGCAGCGACGATGGGCAAGGCCATGGTCCTGATCCCGACAGCGCAGAGGCCAAGAGGGCGAAGCGAGTGAGGAGCCAGGCCGAGTGCCAGCGGTGGCCAGCCCATCGCTACACCTGGAGCCGAGTGGATCTCAACGGCGATGGCAGGCCGGAGCTGGTGGCCCAGGTGTTGGGCCCGATGGTCTGCGGCACTGGCGGCTGCCCGCTGCTGATCTTTCGTGAGTCACGTCCCGGCCGGCTGAAGCTGAACACGCGGATGAGCCTGTTCAAGGATCCCCTGATCGTGACCGAGACGCGCCACAACGGCTGGAAGGAGTTGATCACCCGCGTGCGGGTGGATGCCGGCACGGGCTACTACGCCGTGCTGCGCCATGACGGCCGCGGCTATCCCACAACCCCAAGCGTGCCGCCGGCCAGTCGCCTGCGCCGACCTGAAGCCGGCACCGCCTTCTTGGCGTGGAACGACCAAGATCCCCGTGCCCATGCCCTGCGGTGCGAGGAGGAACATCGGAGTTCTGCGGATGGGGTGATCGCTAAACCGTGAGAAAGCGAGCGGCTGCAGCAATGAGTTCTTGCTCCCCTTCTTATCCTTCTTGCTCTCGCCATCACCTCGCCGCAAAGCGACATTGCGCCATAAGGGCACATGTGGCGGTTGCTCAATCCTTAAACTTCTCAAAATAGGCGGGATCTACATCGTAGACAGTCCTCTTGAATACACCCAGTTCCACCCTCTGGAACATTTCAACCAATTTGTCGCCGTCAACCAACTCGACTTGAGGTGCGCCCTCTCTGCTCGCTTCCTGGATAGCTGCATTACTAAATCCTGATGTAGTCATGATGATCCCCTTTTCAGCGCGTCCGAGCATGGTGTTCCGGAAATCACCAACTTGAGCGCGAGAGACCAGATTCCCTTTTGCGTAGCGCTTGCATTGAAATAGAACTCTGAAGCTAACAAATGGGTTGATTTCAAGAGTGCCATAGCCATCAATTCCTCCATCAGCAGATCCACCCGTAACTTCAACATTCTCAAAACCTGACTCCCTTAGCAGCTCTCTACATACCTTCTCGAATCCCGTGGGGCTGATGGACCGCAAGGTGCTGAGAAGATCAAGCTTCTCATTGTCTTCTTGATCTTCGACATTGGCCACAGATGGGAGCACCTCCTCTTCAGCTTCTTGTGCACCTTGCTTCTGCTTTCTGTTCTCGGCATGAATTGCAACCCATTTCAGGAATATTTCTCGTGCTTCTTTGTCGCCAAGATGTGCATTCCTGCCCTTCTCAGTAAGAGTCCATGTTCCATGCTTAGATGAATCCAGAAGACCTTCCCAGACTAAATACTGCCTTGCCCAAGCAACTTGGTTATGGAACTTGCTTCCCCCCGACTTGAGTGTCTGATCTAGAAGCTCATCTGGAAGATTTAAGTTCTTTGAGATACGTGCAGATACCTCTCTTGGTCGTCCTGAATCACCAAGACCTCTCAACGCATCGAGGAGCGGGCCAAACCAGCGGATGAATTCAGCCTGTGCTTTCTTTTCCATCTGTGGATTGGCTCGTCACAGCACCAAGGTATCGGATCGGCCATGCAGGAATCCCCTGTGACGGCGCTTCTGTATTGCTGCGGTTGGTCTGCCTTGCTCTTCGATTTGATGAAGAGATGATGACATGAAACTGAGATCAGAGGTCTTCATCCCGACACTACTGCAATTCAGTCTGTGGGACTTCCGCTAACGCTGCCCTTGAGTGGCAGGCAAGGAGCTTAGGATGGCGAAGCTGAGAGCTGATGGTGGCCTGTCCACTCGAAGGGATTGTTAGGCATCTTTCTTAGAAAAAGGGTATAGGAGGAAGTCCGCCTAAAAGCGCAAACTTATTGGAAGACCTAATTAAGCTGCTGACAAGATTACGACCTTCTCAATGCTGTTAATTACTTTGTTCAGCTCTTCATTTCCTTTGACAAGCTTATCAAGAAATCCTCCTAATTTCATTATCCCTGATGACTTGCTTATCTTTGTTGAATCTGTTTCGCATTCAACTTCTTCTAATGATTTACCAATATCTTCAAGTGTTGTATCCGCTTCGCTCCCCCTATACTCTGGAGGAATAGAATTGAGAAGCTCTCTAACATCTTCGAGGGCGGATGAGATACTTGGATTTGTGGAGAATGAGTTTGAGTTATTAAATGTAGGGGCCAAGTGGAGTGAAATGGCCCGACTCTGCGCTGCATTTAAACCATTGCCAATCAGATCCATTAACTTATCCATTCTATTGTTTTGCATATTTATAATATCTTGTTGTGATTCAACGCGGAACTGAGCAATCCTTAGTTCGTTGCAAAGGTCTAGACGACTTTATCATTCGTTGAAATTGCTTCTGGCATTACCTTGCCAGTAAAGATCATTTCGTAATCCCGTAAGGCTTGTTCAACAGTAGTAACATTTCCATCAGCAGTTTCAACAATCATACGAACCATATGATCTTTCTGCTCAATTCTGACTTTGGCATGACGATCATCAATTACAATTCTGTCTGTAACAACATTAGGATCAGATTCAAGTTCGGTTACAGTTAAGTCTGGCAAGGGTGATACGCCTCTTGATAAACCCAGAATCAGAAATGGGAAAGGAAAGCTTAAGGGTGTAAGAACATCTAGCTGGCTCTCGATATTTTCAAAAGAACTCAGGTGCCAACTCTCGGGTAAATACGATTCTCTGAATCTCTTACTCGGGAAACAAGGACTGGGATCTCAACAACTCCATGTCTTACAGCAAGTGTTACCTGCCTAAAGAGCCAGCGAGACAACTCAGAATCAGCACCATAGTTACGCTGAGCGCATAACCCATTCTTCATTGGACCGATCGAACTAATCCTTATGCTCTTGCCATCTGGAGAAAAGATCTTGATAAATGATTGGGGAGACCATCCAACCTCAATAAATGCTTTTTCCCAATGCCGCTTGCTGTCATATCTCTGGCGCGAGTCTTCTTCATCTTCAAGTTGTATTCTACCTGAGTAAAATTGAGTGGCAGCCGAAACTATTTCTGAGAGCTCTAGTGAATAACTATGATTGATTTTGTTCCAGGCTCCCAGATAGCTCAAGACTTTTTCAATTCTCATGTTCAGGTTTGCTGTGTGTGGTTAAGTCAAGCATGCCTAACGCTAAATGGGCTGTCCCTGTGAATTGTATAAAAGACCCTCTTTTTGCTGTATAAGAGTGGGACTGGTCGGCTTGATTGGCTCAAGATCCATGGCCTGAGCAGGTTTTTCTAATGGGGCGAAGTGATTCCGGGTTTTCGTGCGGACCCGCATCACACTGTTCAATTGGCCACAGAGTACCCATGCTGGGGAGCGGCTCATCCCTCCCGGTTAACCCCCAATCCATGCCCATACGCTCTACCGCAAGAGCGCTCAAGACCCTCGCTACAGGTATTCATTGCTTGGCTTCCTCGATAGCTTCCCCAGCAGGAAGGCTCAACCCCAGCCGCTGGGCCAGCCAGGGGGCGGTGGAGCCCTGGAGGCCCACAGTGAGCAGGATCGTGAGAAACACCAGGCCCTTGAGGGTTCCTCCTTCCGGATCGCCCGCGGCCTCCATATCGAGCGCGAAGAGGCTCGCTACCGCCGCGCTCACGATGCCCCGCGGCGCCACCCAGCCCAGCAGCAGCCGCTCCCGCCCATCCAGCGGCAACCCCACCGACGCCAGCTGCACCACCGCCAGCCGCAGCACCATCAGAGCCCCCACGGTGCCAATCCCCCCCAGCCCCAGGGGGCTCAGCTCCTTCCAGGAGAGGTCCGCCGCCAGCAGGGGAAAGAGCACGGTGATGGCCAGTTGCGCCAGGGCGCTGATATCGGCCTCCAGATCGCTTGCGCCCGTCTCCAGCCGCCACCCCACCACCACACCGGCGCTCACCGCCGCGGGCAGGCCCGATTCCGGCAATAGCGCCTCGCAAACGCTGAACAACAGAAACAAACACCCCAACGTCAGCTGCAGCTGCAGGCCGCTGCCCCCCTCCTCCCCCGCCGGCGTGCGCCGCAGCAGCTCCGCCAGGAGCCAGCCCACCAGCGCCCCCGCGGCCACGCCACCGCCAAAGCGCAACGCCAACCGTGGCGCCAACTCCTGCCAGCTCCCCACCTCCCCCAGGGCCGATTGGAGGAGCAGCAGGGCGAGCACTGCGGAGAAGGGTTCGAGGATCAGCCCCTCGGCCTCCAACACCTGCCCCAGCAAGGGCGCCAACCGCATCTGCCGCACCAGGGAGTTCACCACCGTGGGCCCGGTGGAGAGGGCAATGGCTCCAAACACCAGCGCCAGGGGCCACGAGAGGCCCGCCACCCCATGGGCCAGGGCCGCCCCGCCCGCCAAGCCCAACACCGAGCGGATCAGCACCAGCTGGGTCACCGAGCGCTGCAGGTCGCGCCCCGCCAGCCGCAGCGTGAGCCCGCCATCAAAGAGCACCATGCTCACCAGCAGGCCCACCACGGGTTTCAACCCTTCCCCCAGATCCTCAGGGCGGATCAACCCCAGGCCCGCCTGGCCGATCAGCAAGCCGATCCCCAGCAACACCACCACCGCCGGCACGCCACTGATGCGGCTCAGCCATTGGCCCGCCGCTCCCGAAAAAAACGCCGTGCCCCACAGCAGGGCCAGACGGTCGGGCGTGCTCAACCCGCCGCCACCTCCGCCAGGGGCTTCCAGCGCAGGGCTCGGGCGCCGCCCATCTCCACCACGATCTTGAGCCGGGGTTCCCGCTTGCAGAGCGCCACCAGGCTGTTGAGCTCGGCGGTGGAGATGGCCCAGTTGGGGCTGCACCCGTTGCACCTCACCCACGGCGGCCGTGCGCCCCACGCTCTGGTGGCCCAAGTGGGGGGGCCGCACCCCGTGGAGCTGGAAGAGGAACGCTTCCGGATCCCCCAACCCCCGCGCTGAAGTGAGGTGGGCCTGGTAGCCGGCAGCCCGCAGCCGCCGCAACAGCCGGGTTTCACTGCCGCCCTCCAGGGGCATGTAGAGGGCCAGGGCCCCGGCCTTCTCCAGTTCCTGGCGGAATCCTTGGCCCGTGAGCAGCCAGGGCATGGCGGCGGCAGCGCAAGTTGTGGGCG
>JBIIJA010000434.1:0-14111 GCA_044234195.1 Cyanobium sp.
CAACTTAGACGGATCCGCCCATATAGAAGTTAGGCTGAGTTCAAGTTCTAGCATTTCGGCTGGTTCGTGCGTATCCGGCGCCTCAAACACCCCGTCTGCAAATATTAAGAACAGTCACATTATCTTGACTGCTTCAAATAGCTGAGCATTATACATTTTTATTGTCCATTCCGAACGGCCGAGGGTCCCGCCTCCTAAGCATGAGCTTGTAAGAATTTGGTTCACTTCTCCTTGCATTGTCTTATTTCTTCACCACATCCACCTGAAAATCAAAAAGATGTCAGACGTCCGTAGCTTCATCAATGTCTTTATTCTGGTCAGTCTGCCGTTTTTCACTGATGCCAGCTTTGCTCACAATTCTCATCATCACTCTAGCGCGCCTAGTGTTTTTAAGACGGCACCCACCGGCACGGGATTCAGTACGGCTGCTAGGAACCACATGTTCCTTACCAGTCCTTACGAAGGATATGTTATTGCTGGCGCAAGCCTCACAACTCCGAGCACCCCGTGGGTTAATGGCCTAGATGTGATCGTCTCTGAGATCCCGTTTGTGGAAGGGCAAGTGTATTGGAATCCGGAATTTAAGACTTGGGTGGACAACGGGGTGCGCTATTTCACGGGCAATGGTGTTCCCAATCACCCAACTGGTGCATTTCCGATACCCCTAGACCAGCCAGCATATCCGTACTATGCGGCGATACCAGATCCTGATGGAAAATATCCAAATGCGGCCTATTTTCCGATAGAGCCATATGAACTTTACATGGCTGTTCCTGCAAATCCTGCTTATTCAGATACGCCTACAGCTTTTAGTGAGTTGACAATTGCTATATCCATCCAATCTGGGGCTACTTTCCATTCCAACATTGCGATAACGGGTGATCTACTATTCGTTGATCCGATTTCAGCCCTACCTTTGGATCAATGCTGGGGCCATCCTGCGTTCTTGCAATACCACTATCATGGATACTCCTGGAAGTGCTTTCCCAACCAGGGCAACGAAAATGAGCATTCCCCACTATTCGGATTTGCACTTGACGGCTTTGGCGTTTTCGGTCCACGAGGAGACGGTGGTGTGTTGATGACCAACGATCAACTCGACGTGTGTCATGGACACTTCGGGAAGATCGATTGGGACGGTACTCAAACTGACATGTATCACTATCATCTTAACGATCAATTTCCCTACGGGCCTGGGTGCTTCCGGGGTACACAAATAGGAATCTTTTCCAGTAATGGGGCACCTGTGCCTGGGCCAGCACCTCTCCTGGGCGCCCTGGCCGCACTTCGCTGGAGCCGCCGCCTGAGGAAACGGTGTACTTCAGCTTGAATTTGTTGACGATAGAAACAATTCCAGAAGCTGGATCACCGTCTCAATTCTCTGACATCGGGGCCAGGCGCCTGCTGCCGCCCTCATCGCAGAGACTGTCTCCGCTGGAAACCTATGCACCAGTTCGGGGAGGAAGCACTCCATCCCCAGGGTAGTGCCCCGCTTCTGGTTGCGTATCTGATCGTTGCTCAGCCGACCAATTTGCCAGGCCCCATTGAAAGCATTGTCTTCGGTTTGCGAATGCCTGTAGAGAGACGTGAGGTTTATTAGAGGCTTGCACGCGAGTTTGTTGACGCCGAGGTGGAATTCTATGAAGTGAAGCAGAGACCCAAGGCCAATGGCTTTTTTGTTGATAAGATACATTCATAGTTTCGCCTAACATCCAGATGCAGAAGGCGGGAGCAAAGGGTTGCTTCTCTGCCGAGATCAACGCCCGCTTCTGATCTGGAGCGTTAGGCATGATTTACATGAGACAATACGAGCCAGCTCTGAATTCCCAGCCCGAGCCCTAAAACTATGTGCGTTAAAGTTCAAAGAGCTGATTGGAAATTTGCAACAAGCACCATCCTGGGAATAATAGCCATTGCGGCTCCGTTATGGTTGTGGAGAGCGGATCTAGATGCTAAGAAGATTGATATGACTCTGCTTGGAAGCTTTGAACTTATCAGCTCTGCCTCCAAATCCCAGCAGGGTCTTCGCATTCTATACGATGGAAAAGATCTGAAAAATCCGTTTAGTTCAATTCTCGCAATTAGCAACGCAGGAGCAAAGCCAATTCAGTCTTCTGATTTTGAAGGACCAATCAAGATAGTAGTCACTAAACCTGCCCGAATTCTTAGATCTCAAGTAGTGAGCCATGAGCCTCAGTCTTTGGAGCCTTTGATTTCTACAAATGAAAGAATGATAGCAATAGAACCAATGCTGCTTAATCCAGGTGACCGAATTTCTGTTGAGATACTTACAACGGGAGGCAAGCCAGAATTTGCTTCGCGTGGAAGGATAGCGGGCGTGCCAGATGTGAAGATTCAGGAATCTCAATCAGCGGCTAGGTTGATCATCACCGTATTCGGTTCGCCTGTCGTCGTCAACTTGACACTTGGTTGGCTAATCTTCCTTTTTAGTTGCTTTGGCTTTGGCTATGCTTACTTTACTTCCATTATAGCCCTTGCCAAAGGGGGCAACTCGCTGCTCGTAGCCTTACTCGGAATTTCCAGTATTACTTTTACGTTCGTTCTTTCATCAGATATCTTCGGTCATTCTGTCTTTGGCTTCACCGGAATTGGGCTGCTGTTGTTTAAATATGCCGCTTTTAGTGCTGGCATGCTTTTGTGCCTAGCCGCTATCCGTCTTTTCCCTGTGAGACGGTAGGAGTGCTTAATGTGGGCTGCATCTGGCAGCTGCTGCAGTAATTGTTGTATTTCATTCTCCTGGTTGGACACAATAGATGCTTGGGGCGGTTAATCGTGCTCTTTGCAATCATGCGCTCCAAGGCATCAGGGTTGCTAATTTTGCCTAACAAGCCCCTCGAGTGGTCAGGCCCCCACCAAGCCTCAGCTAAGCCGCCATACTCTCCTTGCCCGCCACTCAGGGGCAGCGTTGGGCTGTGAGTAGCAGAATCCTAGTGACCGGTTAAGCTTTATAGACACATATTGCGTCAGACTTTCAATGACAGCATTGGGTCTACATATAGACAGCCTGCTGGACTCTGTCAAGTACGCACCAAGCGAGCAATTTGAAAGCGACCAGGTGGAGTTCAAGGAATACTCATCCGAACAGTCCCTGCATAATGCAAAAGATCTAGCCGATGAGATATCTGCGCTTGCGAATTGTCGAGGTGGGGTCATTGTGGTAGGTGTTCGTGATAGCAGCAATGTATCGAATATGGACTGGAGCTCTCAATTGGTTGGCTTCACACAAGTTGATATTCACACAACACGCGAACGGCTGCTAGGCAAGCTTAGGCCAAAGATAGATCTAGAACTCCGTAATCATGTTCACGAGGGGCATAGCTTCCTAGTAATTAGCGTCCCAAGAATCCTGGACTCTCTAGTATCAACGACAAGCGGACGTGTTTGCATCAGAGACGGCAAGTCAAGTCGACCAATGGAGCCGGAGGAGATCACAAACGCTGTCAAGAGTCTCCAGGATTATGACTGGAGCGCACAAATACTCGAACTAGAGCCCGGTAACGTATTGGACAGTGATGCAGTTCAAGAAGCATTTGGCGACTTCTGCATCAGAAGAAATGCGTCCGGAGCCTCACTTAATGATTTCTTTGAAGCAATTGGAGTCACTATTAATGGCCTTTTGTCTAAAGCAGGACTTATCTTCCTGGGATCCGCTGAAGCAATAAGATCAAACCTGGGCAACTATGAATATAGGTTTAGCCGAAGAACGCGCGGCGGTGAACTGCCGGTCAACGACATCTGGAATGAATGTCTCTGGAAAACAATTAGACGAGCCAAGGCACATTTCAACACTGTCAATACTAAATCAACAATTAAGGCAAGAGGGAAAGAGCATCAACTTCAACTTCTTGATGAGATCGCCTTTCACGAGGCTTTTCTTAATGCACTAGTTCACAGAGACTACTCTATAGATGGAATGGTCTCTATCGACTTTCTGGACGATACATTGTCAATTGCAAGTCCAGGCAAGTTCTATGGTGGTGTATCCGCAGAGAATATATTGCGGCACGAACCCAGACACAGAAATAAGACCCTAGCACGCATGATGATGGAATATCATTTGGTTGATCGAGCAGGAATGGGAGTACAAAGAATAAGTCTTAACTCTCTCAGGTACGGCCGAGAGATTCCCAAATTCAGCGATGCAAGCGGGTCAGTAACGATAACCATGCAAGCCGAGTTCTCAAGGCCGGGCATATTTGTCCTAAGCGATATGTTTTCCCGTCAGTGCGGGATCTCGGAATATATTCTTATGAATCTACTTTATAGAACTGGACATTCCTCGGTCTTCAATATTATGATTTCGTTGTCTCGAATTGAGGACAATCCCTGGCTTGCTGCAAAAAGAGCTGCCGACAGTCTTCCTTTTCTAGAGCTATGTGGAGACCAACACGGAGTGTATATGCGCATCCAGCCTAACTTCAACAGCCTATTTGAAGTACAGAAATCTTACCGAGTCTCGCGTTCGTCAGAAAAATATGTTGCACTTTATGACTTTTTGCGAGAACATCAATCTGGATCTAACGCTGACATATCTCGGCTTCTTGGATATCCTTATTCTTCACAAACTAGCCGTTTCCTCCGAAAAACAAGCTGGGTAAGGCGCTCAGGCAATGGACCATCAGCAACATGGTCGCTTGCAGGATAGAATGTTTCGAGAAAGTATCGAGCAATACTTGTATGCACTTTCCTGGTGTTATGTACTCCACCCCAACACAGCTATTCACCTGAGCCGCCTCCGGAGTACGTCTGTAGCCAGGTATCGTTTCTCGCAAGCACTCCCCGCGGCCAGGTGATAGCTAGCGTTGGACCAAGCCGCTTCGCGGCAGATTTCAAGAATTAAGCATAGGCAACTGCCACGGGCGGGTGAAAGAAGTGGCAACACGACTTAATACAAACCAAAGGTTTTACTGAATCCGCCTGGCTGAACAGCCGAGCAGTCGGGACAGTCAAGACACTGTAGGAAGTGTATTCAGCGCTAAGCCTGATTGCACCTTATGTCGTGATTGTTCCCCAAGGAGGATCTTCCCATGAAAGCAGATGAACTTGAGAAGTTCAAGACGTTGCTTGCCGCTTACGAGCAAGCTCTACGCCTACAGAGAAAGCGAGAGAGAACGATCGAAACCTATCTCCAATACTTATGGAAAGTAGCCAAACATTTCAATCGATGCCCGGATGACCTGAGTTCATGCGAACTCAAGAGCTATTTCTCCTGGATGTTGAGCCGCTACGCGTCGAACACGGTCAATGTGCAAGTTGCAAGTCTCGTTTTTCTTCATCGTTACGTTCTGAACCGAGAAGTGGAGTGGGGGAAAATCATCAAGCAGAAGAGCCCAATGTCACTCCCTGATATCCCCACAAAGGAAGAGGTTCGCTTTTTAATCAACTCCGTCAAGAAAGTGCGCTTTCGCATCTTCTTGCTTGTAGTTTATAGCTTGGGCTTAAGAACCACCGAGGGCCTCAAGCTCGAGGTGAGTGATATCGATAGCAGCCAACATAGGGTTCACATTCGCAACAGCAAAGGTGGCAAAGATTGCTACGTGGTTTTGCCTGAGCTGACACTACAAGCACTGCGTCGATTCTGGATGACCCATCGACATCCCAGGCTGTTATTTCCAAGCCCCGCCTTTGATACTGCACGCAGCAGACGCTCTGATGCCTGCATGGATGCAAGCTCAGTCCAAGCGGCATTTCGAGCCACCATACGGGAAAGCGGCATTCGAAAACGGCTGACGATTCGATCGTTGCGCCATGCCTATGCAACCCATCACGACTGATCGACTGCAGTTGTTGCTGAAGGGATTTGTTCTGCGCTGGGAGGATCAGCCATGATTCTCCTCTCGCAACTGATTGATCATTACCAGAAGGACCTGGAAAAGGCCCATGGCCATGAGATGCTGCCCAGCCACCATCAGGCCCTGAGGGCGATGAAGCGTTGCCGGCGGGAAGGAAGTGACCACATGATTCTTGAATGCAAACCCTGTGCAACCAGATTCCGTGTTCCCCATTCCTGTGGACATCGGAGTTGTCCCCATTGCCAACATCACGAAGGCCAACAGTGGATTAGTCGCCAGAGCGCCAAGTTGTTGCCTGTCACCTATTTTATGATCACGTTTACAGTTCCGGCGCAACTACGGCATACATTCTGGCAGCATCAGAAACCATTGTATGATCTACTGATCAAGGCCGCCTGGCAAACAGTCGATAGTTTTGCCCGCCGCGATCCAAAGCTGAAGGGAAGGATCGGCGCTCATTCTGTGCTGCATACCCACAACCGAAAGCTTGAATATCACCCTCATGTGCACATGATTGTGCCCGCTGGAGTGGTCGTCGGCCGTTGTCTAGATTTAGACCCAAATAAAAGAATTCCACACTCCCTGTTCCACCGGATGGGCCAGATAAGCTATAAATCGTGGCACCACCTTCAGTTGCCCCGGGAGTCAGAAAACAGATTTATGGCGATGCAGCCCTCACTGAATTGCTTTACGATAGTGGCACAATAATGGATTCAAACGGTACACCTATTACAGATTTTCTTGCCCCTGATACCGATGGGTTGATCTTCGTCAAGGACACGTATTCAGGACTTGCTGGCGCTGATCTGGACAATTTCATCAATACTGTTCAAACCCCTGGTCCCCTGCCCGTCCTCGGTGCCGGTGCTGCTTGCGGCTTCAGCCGCAAGCTCCGTGGGCGCATCAAGGCATCACGCACCGCTTGATCGTTGGGGCTCATGCCCTACTTCATCATCGCCCCCGCCTCTGCCGGGGGCTTTTTGGTTATCAGCTCTAACCGACCACCCGGCATAGCTACAAGTCGCGTCGTGTCATTGGTTCTCAGCTACAAGGCAGTGAGCTTAGAAATAACTCATTAGTTGTGCAGTGGGAACGAGGTGGATCACGAGAGATCAAACTGCTGATGCAACCTGAAGGATGAGACCCAATGGAAACTGCTACCGTTTCATAAGAAGTGGCCGACCATTTCCAAACACATCAGGAGATTGCGGCCAAAATTGAAGGCATCGAAGAGGCCTATTGAGATGCTGCATTTATTGCTGAAACCCTGGGTGGCAACCCACGGCCCCAGGGAGTGTCCCTGGTTGCTAAAGACTCAGGTCTTTCGAGGGAGAGTCCTTACAAGGCATTGTCTGGAGAGTGCAGTCCTGGCTTTGAACCCATCCTTGAGGTGATCTCGGTTCTCTGTCTGAGGCTGCGTATGTGTGTGATAGGCGATGCGGATGTGTTCTGAGCTCTGCTGATGCGTCGATGCGAATAGTGGTATAGACTTCGTATAGTCGCTGCTCGGGCGTGCACACGAAGGTTCAGAAGTGGGGAAACAGCCTTGGCGTGAGGATTCCACGTGGCTTGGCAGAAGAGGTGGGATTGGGGGCTGGTACTGAGGTCAGCCTCACTGCGAAGGATGGCGAACTGGTCTTGAGACCCGCCGTGCCAAGTCGGCTCAGGCTTGCCGATCTCCTTGCGGGGGTCACGCCAGATAACATCCACGCCTCTGTTGATACAGGGGATGCCGTAGGGGCCGAAGCATTCTGATGTCGTCCTACGTGCCCGATCGTGGTGATCTGGTGTGGCTGGAGTTCACACCGCAAGCCGGAAGTGAACAGCGCGGGAGAAGACCAGCACTCGTCTTATCTCCAAAGTCCTACAATGGCAAAGTCGGACTAGCCTTATTCTGCCCATTGACTTCAAAGGTCAAAGGATACCCATTTGAGGTGGAGCTTCCTGATGGATGCGCCGTTAGTGGAGTTGTTCTTTCCGATCAACTCAAGAGCCTTGACTGGCGTTCGAGGAGAGTGAAGTTTATCGAGCGGGTCACCGCAGATGTAATGGCGATGGTGACTGCAAGGGTGTTACCGCTTCTTGGACCCGACACTCCTGCTACTCTCTAACATCCCCATTCACCTGAGCCGCCCCCGCCTGCCAGGCTTCTTCGCCGAGCACACCTCGCGGCCAGGTGGTGGCGAACGTGGGGTGCGACGCGTTGCTGCTCCTACTGATGGGTCGGAGTGGGCGCGTTGAACAACATTGTCAGCAGGCGCTGCAGTGCCGTGCGGTCGGCTCCTGTCAGACTGGTTGATGATGGAACGCCGAGCAACGGCGCCTCAATCTCACGTGGGAACCGGCCGCTCTGCTTGTAGGCACTGGCGATCTCGGACTGACGCTGGGCCAGGCTCTGGTTTATGCGGGTGATGGATTGATCGAACGCGGCTAGCTCCTGCGCGATTTCGGCCTCAGTCGGTTCGCGGCCGACACGCCTTCGGGCCGTCACCCGCGCACCTTCCAGCGCGGCAGGATCGACATTCAGCGGCGGTGGCGTCACGGTGCCGGCAAGCCCAACATGGAGCGGCGCCATCCAAACGCCACCGATCCGCACGCCCTGTTCGACTGCATCGTTTTCGGCCGAAAGGCCAGCCTGGGTGAGCACCGCGCGAGGCAACAACTGCGAACCGCGGGTGGCGAGATAGGCGCGCATGCGCGCACGCATGTCTTGACTGCTCAAAAGAACTGGGTTTCCAGGTCTCGGTGCGGGCAGTGGCTGCGCGGTGGGCGATGGTGTCGGCAGCTGCAGGGGCGGCGAGGTGCTGGAAGGTTGGGGCGTGGTCGGTGTCGGAGCCGGGATTGTGACGAGACGGGGCTGCGCTGTGGCGCCAAACGCTGCGCACAGCATCAACCCTGCACTCATCATGGCCGCTTTTCGGTGCATAGTTCTTCGCTTACGGATTGGATAACGTCGTTTGCCTAAAAAGAGTGACGAAGCCGGGGGACTGGGCTGGGTTGCAGAATTTCACGGTTCCGTCAGGGTCGTTCACCAGGCACCAGGGCTTGATCCAGCCGTTCCAAAATTCCTCCATCCGGTGAGCGCGGGGTCCGGCATCGACGACGAAGCCGAGCAGCGTGTCGAAACTGGCGAGGCTGAACCATCGCTGCCCTCCACCCTGGGCCGGAGCCAGAATGGTGTCTGGAGTGCCGTCGGGACCGGGCAGTGGTGTCGCGCCGGGGAAGGCGCTGGCCGCACGTGCCCTCTGCAGGCAAACCGCATTTTGTCGGGTTGCGCCCGGCGGGCAGCTCGCCGCTTGCCCGGGCTCGACCCGCTCATCGGGGCAGGGTCCCGCTTCCCGTTCAGGCCTGGAACGGCAGGCCCGCAAGAGCCGGGCATACAACTCTTCTGAGACGGCTCTGAACCCCGGACTCGCACAGAGGCCGTTCTGGTTCAACGAGAGCCCAGGCGGGCAGACTGCGGCCGTGACGCGGTTGCAGAGCACCAAGCCGGTCGGCCCCTGGTTGCGGTTGAGCCCTGCGGGGCAGGTGAACTGCCCGGGCGTTAGCCCGGGGCGCTGGCTATTGATCACTGGTCCGAAATAGAGCGCATCAAGCAACGCGGTGACATTGCCCTCGAGATTGAAACCGGGGGTAGGACAAGGGCCAGTGGAGGGAGTCAGAGTGAGCTGGTTTGTCTGCCAGTCGTGGCGTCCGAAAGCGACGTGCCGAACCCAGTTAGCGAACCCCTCGTACCAGGCAAGCGTCATGAAATGGCCATCTTCACAATAACTGTGAGAGGTCATGTAGTCGGGCGCATCCACGATCCACTCACCATTATCACTCCTGGGCCCAAATCCTTGATATAGCCGTGAGTGATAAGTGTTATAAATAACATGGCCGATCCCGTGGCTTGGCTGCAGTCAAAAAACTTGAAAGACTTGCGTGAACAAGCTTGCACTAAGGTGGTTCCACTCATCGAGTCACACCCACCACTAGCCAGGAGAAACCATGGCCACCACATGTACCAACGCTGAACCGCTTGTCTTTGACGGCTCAGACCCCGCGACATTTAAGGTTTGCACCTTCCTTGTCAATGCGCTGAGTCATATGTATTCACAATGGGTAACGGCTGGCTCACCCAGCCCTGCCGACTTCAAGTGGACCCCAGTTAACGCTTGCCCAATGACTCAAGATTTCAGCGTTGACAACTTTAGCTTTTCTCAACTGATCTGGAGCACTTTCACCTATAAAAAAGCGTTGCACGAAGTCAAGACAGCCACTGAACCTTTCGGGTGCGTTGTCAGATCGAAGACCGACGGTTCTCATTATCTCGTCTTCCGCGGCAGCAAAAGTAGTGCCGACTTCCTTGTCGATGCTGAGACGGATCTGATCGCTTATACACCCCCAACACCGAATGGACCCTCCGGAATTCAAGTCGCAAAGGGGTGGCATGAAGTGTATAGCGGGCTTGTTGATCAGTTGCGTTCCCAATTGCGAGAAATTGGGGGTGCAGGTCAACGACTCACGATCACTGGTCACAGCCTCGGCTCAACACTTGCGACACTCGCAGTACCCGATGCCGTCGCCAATTCTTTGCAGGTAATTCACTACAATTCTGCCAGCCCAAAGGTGGGAAACGAAGCGTTCCGCACCTACTACGAAAGTCTGCACACGTTTGCCGGTGCGCCAGCGCTGCTCCAAACCTTTCGTCTCGTCAATACGGCAGACTCTGTACCGAACTTTCCATCAAAACCTCCGGGATATGTGCATGTTGGCACCCAAGTCTCGTTCAATGCCGACTACGGAGCCGAGAAGAAAACACACGATCCGTGTTGCAGTTATGCCTATGCGATTTACAACCCAACCGCTCCCTGCAATCCAACACACGATGACTGCGCGCAGGCATAACAGTAAAGCCATTCCCTGGAGTTCACACCACAGACAGGCAGCCGGCAAGCGGGAGGTATGCCTTAGTTATCTCGCCAACGTGATGGACAAAAAGGAAAGGAGATCCGTGCTGCCTGGCTGGCTAATGTGGGTGGAGAAATACTTTCTTCATGTCCCGTCGGCTTCGCCTCCTCGCGGCACTCGTCTTGGGCGCCCTCACCGTGGCCATCCCGATGGAGGCCTGGGCCGACAGCACCGAGGCCTACTGCGTGCTGAGCAAGCCCAAGTCCAAGAGCCCACCGCAGCAAGGGCCCTGCCGCTGGAGTCAGCGGCAGGGCAACGTGAACATCTTGTTCCAATCCAAGGACTATGACTTCCCCGCCGATCAGGACGGCAGGACCTACACCCGACTGAATCGGGAGGGCAGTGAGGCTGGCCCAGTGTTCACCAGGAAGGGGTTGTACACGCTGTCGGTGTACTGGCGCAAACCAGCGGGCGATTTGCCTGGCTTTTGAACAGCGTCAGGTGCCTGCTCCATGTCGTGGCACTCACCGCGTCGTCTCCCAACGCTTTCATGGAATGAGCGCGGCGGCGATCGCCGGATGGCTGTACCAACTCCAAGGGCCCTCTGTGACTGGTTGAATGCCGAGTTCGCGGCGCAGCTCGTCCAAGTTCTGCCCCATGCGCTCCTCCCAGTTCACCGCAAACAGCAGCTGTGCTTGGGCGGCCAGCTCAAGGCCGTGGTGAATCATGCGGAAGGTGTAGCTGGCCGTCTTGAGCCGTTCGGCGTGGGTGCTCAGATGGGCTTCTGGGGTGTCGTTGCGGAACCAATTCAGCAACAGACTCATCAAATCAAGGAAAGCCAGCCCCGGATGGTTGAACTGGCCCACGCTGATGCTGATCACCCCCACTTCTCCATAGCTATCAAGGCTGAACCCACTGAGGATGTGGTGGATGTCATGGGTGGCGAAAACGCGATAGTTGATATAATCGGCACCACTCGCTAAATCGTTAAAAAATGCCGGCTCGGGGAAGAAATTGATGTCGTAGCCAAGCGTGTCCAGCACCGTCACAAAGGTGTGCCCCAGGGACCCTTTGGGCAGGCCACGCAGCTCGTCGGCGTCGTAGGGACCGCAGAGCCGCCGTTCCTCAATCAGGGCCTTAGCCGCTGGATCCTCGCCAAGGATGCGCTCGCAAAGCCTCATCGGGGCGGAGCCGCTCAGCCGGTGGGAGAGGAGGAAGGCGTTGCTGGCAGATTGGCCAGCGCCAGCGGCCAAATCCACCAGGGAAAGAAACTCCTGGATGTGCTCCTGAGTGGCGATCTGATCGAGATAACGAAAGCCCATCGGTGCAACGGTGCCTGACACCCGACCATCCTTTCATCCGCACGCTCCTCGGCTCTGCAGCGCCACCCGCGCTCTGACGCCGCGCATCGGTCGCTGGAAGGGCACCAGCTCCCCCCCTCAACCCGGCCACCGCCAAGCCGCCCGCTCCAGCACGCTCTGGCCGGGCAACACCGTCGCCCCCAGCTCCCGCTCCAGCCGCAGCACCTGGCACCCCGGCGATTGCTCCAGGGCCGCGATCAGGACCTCGGCGTGGGCCACCACCCACACCTGGGTGCGCTCAGCGACGGCAGCAATCAACCGGGCCAAGGGGGCCAGCAGATCGGGGTGGAGGCTGTTTTCCGGCTCGTTGAGCACCAGCAGGGGGGGCAGCCGGGGGCTGAACAGGGCAGCCGCCAGCAGCAGATAGCGCAGGGTGCCATCGGAAAGCTCTGTGCCATCCAGGGGCCGCAGCAGGCCAGGCTGGTGGAGTTGCAAGCGAAAGATTGGCTGGCTGGTGTCCACCCCGAGGCGGCACCCCGGGAAGGCATCGGCAATCGCGCCCTGCAGACCCTCCTTGTCGCCGATCTCGAAGATCGTCTGCACCGCCGCCGCCACATCGCCCCCATCGGCGGCCAGCGAGGGGGTGCGGGTGGCCAAATGGCCGGTGCGGGCCGGCGCCAGCCGGTCGGTGCGGAAGCTGTCGTAGAAACGCCAGCTTTCGATCATGCGCCGCAGCTGAAAGACCTCCGGCGCCTCCAGCGGATCGGACACGGCGGTGAAGAGGCTCTCGTAGGGGGCCACCTCCAGGGCCAACGGGTGACTGCGGCCACCTCCATCCCCGGCGCGCTCCACCACCGGGCCCGTGCGCTGCACCAGCAGGCTGCGGGGATGGAAAGGCCCTCCCGCCCAGATCCACTCTCGCTTGATCTCCGGATCCAGCGTGAAGGCGCTGGCCATGTCGTCGGCCCGATAGCCCAGCTCAATGGCATAGGAGAGGGTGTCGCCGGCAATGCCGAGCCGCAGCCGGGCCCCTTCCCGCCGCTGCCCTCCCTGCACCGGCTGCTCACCGCGCCGCATCGCTGTCGTGGTGCGCTCAGGGCCAGCCCAAAACACCGCTGGCAGCCCCCCCTCCGCCGCCAGGGCGCCCACCAGATCGCCGCGAGCGGCGGCAGCCACCAGGCCCAGGGAGCGGTAGAGGTTGCTCTTACCGCAGCCGTTGGCGCCGCACACCAGGGTGAGGCCTGCCAGAGGCAAGGTGAGCTGCTGCAAGGAGCGGTAGCCCGCCACCGCCAGGTGGGTGAGGGCGGGAGCCTGGGCGGGGCTCTTCGGGGGCATGGGGAGCGGTGACGCCTCAGAAGTTGAGCACGCTGGTGGGCCGCGAGATCCAGACACGGCCATTGAGGGTTTGGCGAATCGGCGTGATCAAGCGCTTGGCGCCAGTGGTGGTGCGTGCAGCAGCACCGGCACAGGCACGGCCCGCGAACGGGGAGGCTCCAAAGGCACAGGTCGTCAAAACGACCGCCATGAGCTCCGAGCAGACAGGATTCGTGATCGGAGCCTACGAGCGAAGCCAAGCGCAACGCCGGCTCCAAAGAGTGGCAGGGGACCCGGGGTCTGCTTGACCACCATTTCAATTTTGTCCACGCCAAAAGGTGTGGGATCCCCATAGGGGGAAATGACGAGAGATGTTGTGGGGGGAGGAAAGGGTGTTGGCTGAGTAGTGTAGCCAAAGTTGGCATAATTTGGATCAGCCGTGTAAACAGCGTAATCCACACCGTTAATAAGCTGCGGGCCGGAAACGACAGAAGCAGTGAAATCAAAGCTGAATCCTGCAGTCACGCCAGGACCGTCGAAATTATCCAATGTCAAAACGTATTCAGTTGGACTTAGAGTCGCAAAGTTCAGCCTGCTTGTAGGCCCCGCAAGCTCCTCCAAGCCAGAGAAGTTTGAAAATTCTTTATCGCCAAGCAGGCAGGAGGAAAATGTCCCTGAAATCACATCATTCACCGGTACCGATGCAGGACACGCTGGGGGAACATAGTCGAGGGTAAGGAAGCGCCCGGAGGCCAAGGTACCGTTTGGCCCCTCAAACATGACACCATCG
>JBIIJA010000282.1:0-3747 GCA_044234195.1 Cyanobium sp.
TTCGCCTTGATCGTGCTCTCCCAATCCGCCTTCAACTTGGCGCGATTGCCGATGGCCGCATCCAAACTGCGCGTGGAACTCACCGTTTTGAAGCTCTCCTCCGCCTTTGGATCCACGATCCCCGTGGCGAGCGCCTCCAGCGAGCCAAAATCACGGCGCACCCGCGGCACCAGGGAGGGGGGAACTCGCCACTGAACGGCTAATTTCGCATTCAAATCTTGAATGTTTGACGTGGAAGCTGCCACTTGATGCTGCAAACTCTGCACCTTCACATCCATGCAATCCAAGCCATCCAGGAAGGGAATCACCCCAGTCAGCCCCGGCATCACCGGTTGATTCTGCACTTGGCCGAGCCGCAACCTCGCGCAGGTTGTGCCCTCCGGGATCACCCGCAGGGGATTCAGGATCAGCGCGGCCACCGCCACCCCAATCGGCGCGAACCATCGCACTGTTTGACCTTGCCTCCGGGCTTCGGCGAACATGGAGCATCTCCTGCATCAGGGGCCAGCGGGGAATTGCTGGACGGACGCCTGCTTATGGTGTTGTCTCTTGCTGCTGATTCATACGCGTCGCTCACCTCCCCTGAACTGTGAGAATCCCCGCCTGGGGATCGGTGAGCGCCAAGGCAAAGGCGGTGCCCAGGGCTCCCGAGCTCGCTCAACGATCAACGTGCCACCCTCCCTTCATCGCTAGCAATGCTGGCCAAAAGGATGCCAATGCCCTGAGAAAGGCCAAAAATACTCCGTTTTCATGACCTCCCCCTTAGGCTTGTGAACTTACTGAAGCGGCGCTGCTACAACCATCTTCATGAAGGATTCAACCTCGGCTCTTGCGGAACCTTCACCCAGGGTCACTCCGCGGAGAAATGATTTCGAGCTCAAGCCCTTCATGCGTAGCTCCAACTGGTTGGGCACGTGGCAAATCCTCAACACCCTTGTGCCCTATGGCCTGCTGTGGTGGCTGGCTGTGGTCCTGCTCGCACAGGGCTCCTGGCTGCTCCTGCCAGTTCTGGGCCTGATGGTGCTGTTTTTGGCCCGCTGTTTCTCCCTGATGCACGACTGCGGCCACTACTCCCTGTTTCGCCACCGCCCCACCAACCGCTGGGTGGGTTTTCTGCTTGGCATCGTTGCTGGGCTCCCCCAGTTGCCCTGGTCAAGGGGCCATGCCTTTCATCATCGTCACAACGGAAACTGGGAGAAATATAAAGGCCCATCCGCTTTGGTGAGTGCCAATTCTTACGACCAATGGAGCAGCTCTCACAGGCTGATCTATCGCTGGTTGCGCCATCCCTTGATGCTGATTCCAGGGGGATTTTTCTACCTCGTAATCAAACCACGCATTGAACTCTTGGCCGGATTGCTCGGCCTGTTGAGCCACAGCGTCACCACCCTGCGTCAAGCGCCCCATACGCCTTGGAGTCAGATCCTTAGCACTTACAAGACCTCCTGGTGGCACAGTCCGGAAGAGTGTCGGGATCTGGTGCTCAACAACCTTGCCGTTGTCGCCAGTTGGATTGGCCTTTCGTGGTGGCTCGGGGCGAGCACCTTCTGGTTGATCTATGCCCCCGTGATGGCCTGCGGCGCGGCGGTGTTTATCTGTATCTTCTTTGTCCAGCACAATTTCCCAGGCTCCTACGCCCATTCCACGGAGAATTGGTCGGCCATGCAAGGGGCGATGGAAGGCACCAGTGACCTGCAGCTGCCCCCCCTCTTGAATTGGTTTTCAGCTGATATCGGCTGCCATGCCATTCATCATCTGTGTGAAGCCATTCCCAACTATCGCCTCCAGGATTGCCAGCGCCGCAATGCCCACTTGCTCACAGGGGTGAAGCGCCTCCACCTGGCAGATATCCCCGACTGCTTTGCTTACATCCTTTGGGATGAGCATGCCGGCAGGCTCACCACCGTGGCGGCCCATCAAGCCAGCTAGTGGCGCCTCAATCCAAGTAGAAGTAGGTGAGATGGATTCCCTTCCCCACATACTCGTGTTGATACCCTCCTTCATAAGCCGTGCCCCGATAGAACGCAGGGATTGCTCTTTCCTGACCAGGAGGGCTGATGATTTTTGCATGGCACGTTCTCACGTTCTCCGAAACGTTTTTGCATGACGTTTCATTCCTCAATACCTCATACACTGTGTGATCCGCATAGGTCAGCCTGTCAACGGCTTGTTTCTCCGTTGTGGCAGAAGGCACCGGAGTGATGGCGCAATAATCACGCCTGCCATTGCGCTCGCAGTTCGGGGAGAACTGGGCTTGGGCAGGCCCCACCCAACCCGCCAAAGCACTCAACAGCATGGCGAGCAGTGAAGGGGAGGAAGTCATGCAGCAAAAAGCACAAGGCCGGGTTGTGTGGGGAGTCCCGAGCCTTTGGGCCCAAGAAAATCAATCTAAAGTGATGAAAAGTTTGCCAAGACTTTCACCATGCCCCTGAGCGCAGCACCAGAAAGGCAATGGCTGCGAATCCTCTCCCTCCCCAGCCATCCAGCCCTGGAGCAGAGGCTCCATTCCATGGGAATCAAGCCCGGGAGCGAGGTGCAAGTGCTCCGGCGGGGTTTTCCCGGCGGCATCCTGCATGTGGCCTGTGGCATGCTCGAATTCATGCTCCGCCAAGACCAGGCCAAAGAGCTGAAGGTGGCTCTGATCGCTGGCCCTCAGGCGAACGACTGAAGCAGCAGGCCTCCCTGGTAAACGATCAGGGCCATCAACCAGGCCAACCCCAGCGACCAGCCCAGGGAGGTGAGAGCAAATAGGCGGCTCTTGGATTCCTTGAGTTGCGCGGCAATGGTGCCCAGGCAAGGGGTGTAAAGCAGCACAAAGGTCATGTAACTCAGGGCTTGCAAGGGGGTGATGGCCGCCTGCACGCTCCCAGCCAGGTGGGCCTCTGAAGTGCGATAGATCACCGCCAAGGCCCCCAGCAGGATCTCCTTGGCAATGAAGCCAAAAAAGAGCGACACGCTCAAATCTGGATTCAGGCCAATGGGGCCCAGCAATGGGTGCAAGAACGTGCCGATTCCTCCCGCCAGGGTTTGCCTGCCAGCCTCCGCTGCGCCGGGGGGGAGATGGGTGAGCAACCAGATCGCCGCCGCGCCAGCGATGATGAACACGCGGGTGGTGACAAAGAAATTCAGCATCGCGCTCCAGCCACGGCGCACCACCGTCTTCAAGCTGGGGGTTCGGTAGGGGGGCAACTCGAGAACAAAGGCCTCCTGGCTCGGATAAATCCGCTTGAAGATCAAACCAGTGATGATCGCCGCCGCAAAACTCAGCAAGTAGAAGCCAAACAACACCAATCCCGGAGCCCACCAGGGCTTGGAAAAGAACACCCCCACCAAAAACACAAACACCGTCAGCCGCGCCTGACACAGGGCAAAGGGGATGCAGAGCATGGCCAGCAGGCGCATCCCCCGATCACGAATCACCCGGGTGCCCATGATCGAAGGCACATTGCAGCCAAACCCCATCACCTGCAGCACAAAGGAGCGGCCATCCAGGCCGAGCCAACCCATGAACCCATCCATCAGGAAGGCTGCGCGCGGCAGATAGCCCGAATCCTCAATGACACCGATCAACACATAAAACACAAAGATCAGCGGCATGAACGTTGCCACCGTGCCCACCCCCAGCCAAAGGCCATCGATCAAAAAACTCTTCAGCGCCGCTGGCGTCCCCAGCCCAACCAGGACTGACTCCAAGACCGTGCTCTGCACCCCATCCAGGAGGGTGCCCAGAACCTCCTGCAGCGGCGT
>JBIIJA010000284.1:0-3734 GCA_044234195.1 Cyanobium sp.
ATGGCCGCAGCAAGCGTTTGATTGCCTATCACGAAGTCGGCCATGCCCTTGTGGGCACCCTCGTCTCCGATCATGACCCTGTTCAAAAGGTTACCTTGATTCCACGGGGGCAAGCGCAGGGTCTGACTTGGTTTGCACCGGACGAGGAGCAAATGCTTGTGAGCCGGTCGCAATTAAAAGCACGCATCATGGGTGCTCTGGGCGGCCGAGCCGCAGAGGATGTGGTTTTTGGCCACGCCGAAGTGACCACTGGTGCGGGAGGAGACATCCAGCAAGTGGCTTCACTCGCTCGGCAAATGGTCACACGATTTGGAATGAGCGATCTTGGACCCGTTTCCCTGGAAGCTGGCAATCAGGAAGTGTTCCTCGGCAGAGACTTAATGACCCGTAGCGACCTCTCGGATGCGGTGGCCTCGAAAATCGATCTCGCCGTTCGCCGAATCGTTGTTGGTAGCTACCAAGAAACCAAATCTATTGTGAGTCAGCATCGCGAGTGCATGGATAGGCTCGTGGACGTTTTAATTGAGAAGGAAACACTCGATGGAGATGAATTCAGAGCTATTGTTTCCGAATTTGCCCAGATTCCACCCAAGGAAAGGTTCTCACCTCTCTTAGAAGAAGAGACCCAAAAAGCCGTTAAGAATCCTGAAACAACATCCAATTCACTCAACGCCTAAATATTCATCTCAGAGGTTTGATCAAGCACAACCCTCCAGTCTCCTGGAGGGTTTTAAACTGGCCGAACAGCTCGCTTATCGATGACTTTATCGATCAGGCCATAGGAGACAGCTTCTGCGGGTGACATAAAGAAATCCCGATCAGTATCTTCTTGGATGCGATCTAGTGGCTGTCCTGTTCGCTCAGCCAACTCCTGATTGAGCTTTTGTTTCAGGTACAGGATTTCGTCTGCCTGGATACGGATGTCACTGGCCTGGCCTCTAGCCCCACCAAGGGGCTGGTGAATCATGATGCGGGAGTGAGTCAAACTGCTTCGTTTTCCTGGAGTGCCAGCACAGAGAAGAAACGCTCCCATACTGGCAGCCAAACCAACACAAACAGTTTGCACATCAGGCTTAATGTGTTGCATCGTGTCAAATATGCCCAGGCCGTCATAGACAGAACCACCGGGTGAATTGATATACATAAACACATCTTTGTCAGGGTCCTCCGCCTCGAGGAAGAGCAACTGGGCAACAATCCTGTTAGCCGACTCCGCTGTGACGGGTTCTCCGAGAAAGATGATCCTTTCCCTGAGCAACCGGGAATAAATGTCAAACGCTCTCTCACCACGTCCAGATTCCTCGATAACGATCGGGATCATGGAAGGCCAAACTCAAACTTCATCAATCCTAGCCATCGGCCCCTGGGGCTGATCCCCAACCCCAGGGACGGTGTGTAGCTATGGTCGCTGACGTCTGATCATGAGAGCCGCGTGAGCCCCTTTCTGACTGTTGCCGACAGCAAGAGAGCTTTCCATGCTGCCTTCCCCCACGTGATCAGCCCGCTTTATCGCCGATTGGTGGATGAGCTGCTGGTGGAACTGCACCTCCTCAGCAAGCAGCGGGGGTTCCAATCCGATCCCCTGTTCTCCCTGGGGCTCGTGCAGGTGTTTGACACAGGGACCCGCGGCTACAGACCGGCTGAGCAAAGGGAGCAGCTCTTTCAGGCGCTGTGCGCCTCCTGTGGGATGGACTCCCAATCCATGCGGAGCCAAAGGGACCAGGCGCTCTCCTCTGTGGGTCAGCACTCTGTGGAGGAGGTGAAAAAGTGGGTAGAGAATCAGGGGGAGGGCGCTCCTGAGCTCCTCCAACACGCCCTCACCAATGTCCGGCGTGCAGATTTCCACTACTCCCGGTTGATGGCCGTTGGCCTGCTCACCCTCTTGGAGGAAGCCAGGGGGGCCGATTCCATGGATGCCCAGGCCCTGCGCCAGTTTGCCCATGACACCGCTGAGTCGATGGGCCTCCTCAGGGATCGGGTGGATAAGGATCTGGCTCTCTATGCCAGCAACCTTGAAAAACTGGCCCAAGCCGTTGAGCTCATGGAGGAAACCGTGGCGGCCGATCGCCGACGCAAGGAGCGGCGCCTCATGGACGGAGCGTCAGAGACCCCTGAAGCTGGCTGAGAGGGGCTGGGACGCCATAGCCAGCAAAGGGCTCTGAGGACAAGCCAATCCATGTGCTTCGCCTCACCACCTCCGGAAGATCAGGGGGGAGCAAACCTCGTTCGGCCAGATCCCTTGGACGGGCCCGGAGAACCATGCCAGTCCCTTTTGGCAGGACTTGGGGTTGGAACCCTGGTGTGCCGGTCGGCTGAGGACCCAGAAACAGCGTGATCCCGTTGGTTCCCCCCTGCCACTGCCAGCCCCCCACAACAATCCCATCACTGCGCTGCCAAAGGACCGTTGGCTCGCTCTCCTTTGCACGGGGGCGCAGCCCCTCTTTTTCCAAACTCTTGGCCAGGCGACTGAGCACAGCCTTCCATTGGGCCACCCTGGAGGGGCCCACCGCGACCTGCAACTCAATCGATGCCTGGAAGGGGCCATCGGCCCTGGGCCGGAGTACTAGGTGAAAAGGAGTCTGACGCAAGAGGGCAAGTTGTTCGGGGCCCCAGCCATAGCGCTCAGCCAAGGGCTGGCGGATCAGTTCCCGGGCCAGCAAGCCCGACAGCAGCTGCTCCAGGGAGGTGCCTTGCACGTCCAAGAGCACGTCGGGACTGGGAGGGCTCAGCAGTGGCTGAGCGGCGCCCTCACGGCTGCCATTCGGCCCCTGGAGCACCATGCCCTCCACTGAGGCGGCTTCCCCATTCCAGATCAGCCCGTTGTCATGGAGGGTGAGGCTCAGGCAACCCTCCTGAAAGTCCTGGAACAAGGGAGCCAGGGGGCCGAGTAGCACTCCTAGGCCCACGGGGCGCCAAAACACGGCCTGCCCATTCTCCAGTCGGGGGAGACAACGGAGACGCAGACCACTGGAGCGCCGCACAAGAGGTTGGAGCCGCTGATTCAAGATCTGCCGGGAGAGAAGATCAGGAGGAAAGATCGCCAAATCCCCCACCTGTAAAGGGGGAACGACCACGGCGCGCAGCAGCGATTCCGGCAATCCTCGGGAGGAGAGGGCGAGGTAGGGCTGGCCATCAGCGTGGCCATCCCAAAACTGCCACCAGGTGCGGGTTTGAAAGCGCCAGAGCTGTTCAGCCGACTCAGGACCCAGTCGCTCGCGCCAGAGGTCTGGAACTGGGCGATCAGGATTGGGTCGAAAGCTCTGCAGCAAGCTGACATTGGCCATCAACTTTTCCAAGCCAATCGCCTGGGGACGGGGGAGCCGACGCAACAACAACGCTGGCACTAGCAGCAGTCCCAGGGTGGTCAGCAGGGTGACCGCTAATGGCAGGTGGGGAACCTTTGCGCGATAAGACATCCAGCCAGGAGGGCGCCACCGTGGGAAAGGGACCTTCATCCAGGGAAGCAATCAGCAACTTGCAGAGGGAGCACCGTAGAGGGTGGTGCGTTGACGCACGGGCCGGCCTTTGCTGCGGGCCGCCTGCTGGAGGGCAGCCGCACTCTGCTGGGTGCCACCAGCAGCCCCGGCCATCGTGCTGATGTGCTCCTCCATCAGAGTGCCACCCAAATCGTTGCAACCCCACGCAAGGGCTTCGGCGGCCACAGGAAGAGTGAGTTTCACCCAGCTGGATTGGTGATGGCGGATCCAGGGACCCAGAAGCAGACGGGCTTGGGC
>JBIIJA010000285.1:0-3725 GCA_044234195.1 Cyanobium sp.
ATCCGACCCACTGTGCCGTCTCGGCCTCAGCTTGGCAGGGCCGCCAGCCGTTCCCGGAAATAGGCAATCGTGGGCTCCAGGCCCTCCTCCAAGCTCACCTTCGGCTCCCACCCCAGTTCCTGGCGCGCCAGATCAATCACCGGCTGTCGCTGCAGGGGATCATCCTGCGGCAAGGGAAGAGTGGTGAGGGGGAGGGAGGGGTTGATGCGATCCCGCACAAGCTCAGCCAATTGCCGAATGGTGAATTCTCCCGGGTTGCCGATGTTAATAGGCCCGGAGTGAGATCCATTCATTAAGCGGATCATGCCCTCAATGAGGTCGTCCACATAACAAAAAGAACGGGTTTGCGTGCCACCGCCATAGAGCGTAAGCGGCTGACCCTGCAGAGCCTGCACAATAAAATTACTCACCACCCTGCCATCATCTGGCAGCATCCGTGGTCCATAGGTGTTGAAAATTCGCATCACCCGAATCTCCGTTGCGTGCATCCGCTGGTAGTCGAAACACAGCGTTTCAGCAATGCGTTTTCCCTCGTCGTAACAGGAGCGAATGCCAATCGTGTTCACACAGCCCCGATAGCTTTCAGGCTGGGGGTGCACCTCAGGGTCTCCATAAACCTCACTGGTGCTGGCCAGGAGCAGACGGGCACCAACCCTGCGCGCCAACCCCAGCATGTTGTAAGTGCCAAGAAAACTTGTCTTGGCCGTCTTAATGGGGTTGAACTGGTAGTGGACAGGCGAGGCCGGGCAAGCCAAATGCCAGATCCGATCCACCTCTAGGCGAATGGGATCCGTGACGTCGTGACGAATCAGCTCAAAGTTGGTGTGACCCAACCAATGGCGAATGTTGTCCTTGCGACCCGTGTAATAGTTGTCCAGGCAAATAACTTCTTCGCCGGCATGCATGAGCCGATCGATGAGGTGTGAGCCAAGAAATCCCGCTCCACCGGTGACCAAATTGCGACGTGCCATCCTTAACCCTCCCCCACCCGCCACACGTTGAGGCCGGCGGCCCGGGCGGCCACGGGATCGGCCACGGCGCGGGCATCAAAGAGCCAGGCGGGGCGGCGCATCACCCCGGCAATAGCGGACCAATCCAGGTTGCGATAGGCCTGCCACTCCGTGAGGATCAACACCGCATCGGCCCCATTGGCGGCCTCCAGCGGGGTCTGCTCATAGGTCCAGGTGCCCTCTGCCCCAAGAGGCACTTGCCTGGCGGACTGGCCTGGCTCGACCGGTGGGCGCTCCAGATCCTGGGCGATCTGGGCCGGCTCCACCTTGGGATCCACGATCGCCAGCTGAGCACCTTCCTCGATCAAATCACGGCAAATCCGTATAGCGGGAGCCTCGCGGGTGTCATTGGTGTCCGCTTTGAAGGCGAAACCCAGCACGGCGATGCGCTTGCCACTGACCGTGCCAAAGAGGCTATGCACCACAAGCCGGGCAATGCGCTGCTGCTGCCAGGTGTTGAGGGTGACCACATTCTCCCAGTAGCTGGCTGCCTCTTCCAGGCCGTAGTGACGGCAGAGATAGACGAGGTTGAGGATGTCTTTCTGGAAGCAACTGCCGCCGTAGCCAGGGCCGGCCTGGAGGAATTTCGGGCCAATACGAGAGTCGGTGCCGATGGCCCGAGCCACTTCCCGCACGTCCGCACCGGTGGCTTCACAGAGGGAGGCAATGGCGTTGATGGAAGAAATGCGTTGGGCGAGGAACGCATTAGCAGTGAGCTTGGAGAGCTCACTGCTCCAGAGATTGGTGCGCAGAATGCGCTCTGGGGGCACCCACTGGCCATACACCGATGCCAGGGCTTCGATGGCCTCGGCATCCTCCCCACCGATCAGCACCCGATCGGGAGATTCCAGATCGGCGATGGCCGTCCCTTCCGCTAAAAACTCCGGATTGGAGAGCACGGAAAAGGTCTTGCGGCCGCCGGTATTCCCCTGGGCTGCTGAGAGGATGGCCTTCACCGCTTCGGCGGTGCGCACGGGCAACGTACTCTTTTCCACCACGATTGTGTGGCCGCTGGCAGCTGCGGCAACCTGACGGGCAGAAGCCTCAATCCAGCGCAAGTCGCTGGCCTGACCTGCCCCCACACCCCGGGTTTTGGTTGGAGTATTCACCGACAAAAAGACCATATCTGCTTCGGCGATCGCCTGGTCCACTTCCGTTGTGAAGTGCAGATTGCGAGAGCGGGCTCGACCAACAACAACATCAAGCCCAGGCTCGTAAACCGGCAAACGGGTTAAATCTTGGTGGTTCCATGCAGAGATACGCTCGGCATTCAAATCAACGACCGTAACTTTAATATCCGGACAACGGTCAGCAATGACAGCCATAGTTGGACCGCCAACATATCCCGCACCGATACAGCAAATGGTGCGAATCGGTGAATCCAAAGGCATTCTCTCAGACAAAATCCCAATCACAATACACCCTTTGTTGATGTCTCAGAATTGTTCGGCCCAAAAAGCGGCACGCAGCCGCCGAACAGACTGAGCCGATGAAATTGCGCACCAGCAACAGCGGCGAGCTTCCTCTTGTGACTCCAGTGCGCGTAGGTTCGGTGTAGAAGCCAGAGCCCAGGGATCTGTTGGCCAATCTCTTGATCACAGGCGGCGGGGGATTCATCGGTAGCCACACCACCCTTTGCCTGCTGGAAGCTGGGCACTCTGTCGTGGTGCTCGATAGCTTTGTGAACAGCAGTCTGGAGGCCCTCCGCCGGGTCGCCCAACTGGCGATGCTGCCCCCTTTAGAGGCCACAGCCCCTTCGCTCTGGCAGGCCCAGGGCCACAGTTCAGGCCTGAGGGTGATTCAAGGGGATGTGCGCCAGAGCGACGACATGGACCACGCCCTTGCCCTGCAACCGGTGGAGGCCGTGCTTCATCTGGCCGGTTTGAAGGTCCCGGCTGAATCAATCCGCGAGCCACTCCGCTACTGGGACGTCAACCTCCATGGCAGCCGCTGCCTCGTGGACGCGATGCAGCGCCATGGCATCCGCACGCTGATCTTCAGCAGCAGCGCGAGCCTCTATGGCCTTCCGACGACCTTGCCCATTGCCGAGGGGGCACCCCTGCAACCCCTCCATCCCTATGCCCACACCAAAGCGGCGGTGGAGCAGCTCCTGGCTGATGTGGCTGGGAGTGAGGGGGGCTGGCGGATCGCCCGGCTCCGCTATTTCAACCCGGTCGGGGCCCATCCCAGCGGCCGCATCGGCGAGGATCCCCGTGGAGAGCCCACCAACCTGTTCCCCCTCATTGGACAGGTGGCCGTGGGTCAGAGGGACTGGTTGCCCATCTATGGAGACGACTGGCCCACCGCAGATGGGAGCGGGGTGAGGGACTTCATCCATGTGATGGATTTGGCCGAAGGCCACAGCAGCGCGTTGGATCACCTTCTGCGATGCGAGCAGGACACCTTGCTCACCCTGAATCTGGGCACCGGGGAAGGCATCTCGGTGCTGGAGATGGTGCAGGCCTACAGCGCGGTGAGCGGCCTGGCCATCCCCCGGGTGATTCTTCCCAGGCGGGAGGGGGATATGCCCAGCAGCGTGGCGGATCCCACCCTCGCCAAGCAACATCTGGGCTGGAGCACACGCCGGAACCTGATGGACATGTGCCGGGATGGCTGGCGGTGGCAAACCGCCAATCCCCATGGCTATGGGGATCCTTCAGCGGAAGGGACTGGCGCTCCTAGCTTGCCGCCCCATCGAGGAGTTCCTGACGACGC
>JBIIJA010000286.1:0-3713 GCA_044234195.1 Cyanobium sp.
GGTCACGGTGAGCAGCACCGCTTCATTCCCGCGGTCCCGCCCGCAACCGTGGGCTCTCCCCTTCTTCCCTCCTGAAGAACCGGCGTGAACGAGCCCCCATCCACGCCTTTCGGCCCAGGAGCCAACTCCGCTGACCCCCCTGTGGCCTGCCCTGTGGCCGTGGAGCAGCGTCCCTTGGAGGAATACAAGCAGCTGGAACGCTCCTGGTTCTTCTCCTGGCCGGCGCGGGGCCCCAGTGCCCTCAGTCGATCCCTGGCTGTGGCATGGCTGTTGGTGTTCCCCCTTGGGCTCGTGGTGGCCAGCGGCAGCTGGAGCCTGAAGGATCATCAGCTGCGCATTGGAGCCGCTGCCTTCACCCTGGCCCTAGGCCTGCCTCTGGTCTTGCTCCTGCGCCAGTGGCTGGGTTGGTCCTATGTGCAGCGGCGACTGGTTTCCGAGAAGGTGGAATATGAGGAATCCGGTTGGTACGACGGCCAGGTGTGGGAAAAGCCCCTGGCTTGGCGGCAGCAGGACCTCCTGGTGGCACGCCATCAGGTGGGGCCGGTGCTCCAAACGCTCCGGCGGGGCATTCTTTGGACCTTGCTCTTGATGGGTCTGGGAACCGGCCTCTGTCAGGCTCTTTGAACCACGCCGCGCGGCGTCCGCCAGACCATCCAGCGCCACCATGTCCCTATCGTCGAGCTTCTCTGGAGCCAACCGTTCCCTCGATCATCCCCTGAGGGTGCGCTTGCTGCGAGATGGCATCCCGGAATCCACCCACCGGGTGCATGCCGTGGTGTGCGATCAGCGGGGACGGGTGCTCATGCGGGCCGGTGATCCCCAACTTCTGGGATTTGTGCGCTCCGCCTTGAAACCCTTCCAGGCCACGGTGTTTGTGAGCAGCGGGGCCGCCGAGCGCTACGGGGCGGGAGAACGGGGCCTGGCCATTGCCTGCGCCTCCCATGCCGGGACAACAGCCCACGCCAGGGAAGCCTTCCGGTTGCTGTGGGGAGCCCAGCTGGAGGTGGAACACCTTCAATGTCCGCCCCCGGCGGAGGGCTTGAGCGCCCTGCAGCACAATTGCTCGGGCAAGCACGCGGCGTTTCTCTCCGCTTGCCGCATGCTCCACTGGCCTCTGGAAAGCTACCTGCAGATGGAGCATCCCTTGCAGCAGGAGGTGCTCAAACGCGTTGGGGAATTGCTCGCCCTGCCGGCCGCCGAATTGGTGGCGGCCAAAGATGATTGTGGGGCCCCCACTCTGCAGCTCCAACTGGCCCAGATGGCCCTGCTCTTTGCCCACCTCGGCGCAGGAACCCAGCCTGATTTAGAGAGGCTCAGCCGCTCCATGCTGGCCTACCCGGAGCTCGTTGCGGGTGACGACCGCTTCGACACTGAGCTGATGCGACGCGCCCATGGGCAAGTGGTGAGCAAAGGCGGAGCAGAGGGGATTCAGTGCCTCAGCCGCGTTGGCGAAGGCCTGGGTGTGGCCATCAAAGTGGAAGACGGTCACACCCGGGCCAAGCAGGCGGTGGCGCTCCATGTGTTGAGGCAGCTGGAATGGCTCACCCCGATGACCCTGGAGGAGCTCAGTGAGCGCTTTCTGATGCCCGCTCCCCACCTGCGGCTGGAGGTGCTGGGAGATTTACGGGCTTGATCCACGCTGCAGCCCAGCTGGACGGAACCCACGCCCTGGTACACTCATCTCATGACGCGGGGTAGAGCAGTCTGGTAGCTCGTCGGGCTCATAACCCGAAGGTCGCGAGTTCAAATCTCGCCCCCGCCACCAAACCCAATTTCTCACGGAGAGATAAAGCCCACCGGTTCATATGGTGGGTTTTTTGTTGGCTGCCTTGACCGGCCAACTGGATATGCAGGGAACTCGTCTCTAGACGGCTGTTCTTAGATGATTGTCTCTCCGGGATGATTGTCTCTCCGGTCGCCTTTTTCTTTGGTCGGCTGCTTTTGGCTGCCGTTGGCCTCGGCTGCCGCTGGTCGTATCGGGCTCTGTACAAGCCAGGTGATCTTTGGGCACGGCGCAGGCCTCTTGGGCCTAACTCGCAAATGCTTTGCGGTAGAAGTGATATAGGCGGGTCATATCCCAGTAGGGCGTGGGTTCATTGTTGGTGAAACAGGCGGCATGCTGATAGCTGCGAAACAGCTCATCATCTTGATCAATCCTAATGATCGCCTCGATAAGCTCCTCTGTGGATTCATAATCCATCGCATTGATATAAGAGTGGGGCGAAAAATCAGTGGCCACATCAGGGTTTCCCCAGTAAATTGGGATTGCTCCTGCAAGCAGTGGGTCGAGGATTTTTTCTGTGGTATAGCCCAAGGAGCTTTCGTTTTCAAAGGCAATATTGAATTTGTAATGATGCAGGAATTTGATTTTATTATCCACCTTATAACCCGTGTTATTCATCCATTTTCCTGCCGAGTCCACCTTCTTATACTTGCTAAGCGCATGGAAAAAATCATTTCTTTTTTGTGGCTTACCATTGCCAAAAACAAAGCTGCAAAAGCGATCCCGCGGCCCAGAGAATGAATCAGCGTTCACGCGATCCAGAAGAATCGCAAGCATGGATTCTGTGCCCTCTGCCAAGCCTAGACCACGGGATTGATACCAGGCGTGATAGATGTAAACAGGCAACCTGAGGTTGCGGGGATCTTCCGTCGTGTCAAAACTGATGGCAAAATCGCAAACATTGAAATCCGGCTTGACGTTTTCGCCAGTATAAAAAAGTTTACGGCAGCTAAATTTTTTGTGCCGATCACCAAACACTGAGTAAATAAGAACATCCGGCCAGAGCTTTGTGAGCTTATAGCGAATCCCAAATTGGTCCAGAGTATGGGTGAAAAAATTATTGCGAGGATTGAAATCGGCCCAGAAATCTTCAAACCATAATCGTATCATGTCAATTGCTAAGCTTTGCACTCATCTTTTCCCGATGATCGTAAGTTGACCCCGTCGGATCTGGCAAGATCCGTCCCGAGTGGGTGCGGCATCGATGGCTTCTCAGACTCGGTTCTCCTCCCATTCGGAGCCTGTGGATGCCGTCGTGGTGGGGGCGGGGGCTACCGGGGGGGTGGCGGCCATGGTGCTGGCGGAAGCTGGGCTTCGCGTGCTGGTTCTGGATGCGGGGCCGGATCTGGATCCTGGCGCTGCCTTGGGCAACGAGGTCGTGAACAACCTGCGCCGCATGGCCTTTCTGGCCAGTGGGCGCCATCGCATTCAGGCCAACCACCCTGGCTACTGGAAGCACAACCCCGAGCTCTACATCGATGAACATCGCCACCCTTACCTCACCCCAGAGGATGCGCCCTTTCTCTGGACCCGTGGCAGACAGGTGGGTGGAAAGAGCCTCACCTGGGGAGGCATCACCCTCAGGCTCTCAGATTATGAGTTCAAGGCTGGGCAATGGGATGGGCTGAGCGCCTGTTGGCCCATCGGCCATGACGATCTCGATCCGTATTACTCCCGCCTGGAGGTTCTCCTTCAGGTCCATGGTCAGCGGGATGGCCTGGCCCAGCTGCCAGACGGTCAGACCCTTGCCCCCCTCCCCCTCACCCCTGGGGAAAGGCTCCTGCAACAAGCCGTTGGCAAGGAGTTGGGCCTCCCCCTGATCCCCTCGCGGGGGTTTGCCAAGCCCCCTGCACCACAGGGAAAGCCCTGGCCCCCCTCCAGTGCCCAGGGCTCCACCCTCGCCCGGGCCCTGGCCACTGGGCGGGTGCAG
>JBIIJA010000336.1:0-3154 GCA_044234195.1 Cyanobium sp.
GCGATGCAGCCCTTCGGCAACAGCCTGGTGGTGCTCACCCTCAGCGGCGCCGAACTGAAGGAGCTGCTCGAACGTCAGCAGCCCCCCGGCGCCCCGCGGCCCACGTTTCTGCAACCTTCCGCCAGCTTGCGCTACCGCTGGGTGGCCCAGGCCCCCTTCGGGTCGCGGGTGCGCGATCTCCGGCTCAACGGACGGGCGGTGTCAGAGCGCCAAAATGTGCGGGTGGTGGTGAACAGCTTTCTGGCCCAAGGCGGGGATGGGTTCGAGGGATTCCTCCAGGGGCGGGAGCTGGTGGGCGGCCCACTCGATGTGGAGGCTCTAGCGGCCCACCTGCGAAGCAACCCGGCGCCGGATCCCCAGCCGCGGATTTCCCTGCGGGGCACTGGGCCATCCCTCGGCCAGGGCGGCATCAAGCCTTTACGAAGGGTTGATTGATCTGATTCAGCACCTGATTCGGCAATGAATCACGTCGTTGTGATTGAGGTCATCCCTTCAGGTATCGGGGGGAAGAGTCACACTTTTTGTCTGGTCGTCTGGGGAGTGGGGTCGCCATGGGAAAACCAGCTCACAATGACGTCAGCCCACCGCAGTGGCTTGCGCCCTGCATCTCGCGATGCCCACAGCAGCCGAAGTCGCCCAAACCTTCCTCCTGAGGGGCCGTCACTCCCTCGCCAGCGTGCCGCAACTCGTCGAGGAGGTGTCCCAGAAGGGGCTGGCCCTCACCGGCCGCCTGGTGCCCCTCTCCACCGCGGAAGAAGCCTTCACCTGGGATAGCAAGGTGTGCAGAAGCGCATCGGATCTGCTGCAAACCCTGCAATGGAGCGCTGGCCTATCCGGCGGGCTGGGGCCCATTCCCCTGCTGAAGGCGCGCCAGGAGTTTTTCGAATCCCTTCACACCACCGTCTTCAGCGTCTCGGTGGTGGTGCAGGCGCGGCGGGTGTTGGCAGCGATGACCTGCGAAGAAGTGACCCTCAGGCCCGATGTGGCCATCCCCTCCGATGGGGCGGCCCTGGATCGGTTTGTGGACACCTATGGCGACAGCTGGGTGACGTCGGTGGTGCTTGGCGGGCAGATGCAGGGGATCTACACGCTCTATGCCCAGAGCAGAGAGCAGGCGCAAGAGGTGGCCAGGGCCGTCGACGTTCTGGTGAGTGCCGGCACGGTGAGCCTCGGTCCCAGCTTCGGCCACCGGTTGCATACCATCGCCAATGACGCCAAGGTGAACGTGAGCTGTCGGGTGTCGGTCTCGGGGTTGGCCAAACCACCGGTGATCACGGAAGACACCATGGCTGAATTCGCAAGATCCTTCGGCACCGTTGAGCTCGACAATCCAGTGGTGCTCTCGTTGCAAAGCCAGGGCTATGAGGAGGTGGGTGTGCTGCATGACGTGTTTCAGCCTGTGGCTCGCAACCGGATCCTGCTGAGCGGCCAGGGATCGGAGGCAGGCCTGCGGAGGCAGGGGCAGAAACCTTGCCTGCGACGACAGTGGCAGCGATTGCGGGAACTGGTGAACCAATGCAACTGGGTGGAGGACACTTACAACGTTTATGGCATCCCGCAAGATGCCTCCCTCGCCACCAATCGGGAGCGGCTGCGGGCCGACTGCCACGAGATTGAAGCGCTCTGCACCGCCTATCACACCTCCCCCTCCACTCCCCTGGCGGAGCCTGTGTTGGAGGCCTTCGCGACCGGGAGTCCAAAGCTGCACGTGCAGGTGCGGGATGGGGAAACCATGGGGGGAAGAGGCGGTGAGCCCTTCCACTACGAGGATCGGGAAAACGCTGTGCGGCGTCGGCGGAAGCTGGTGCGGGTGGGGCTGCGCGCCGGCAACAGGATTGATCAAATTCGCCTGCGCTACCACCAGGAGCCAACCGGCGCGCCGGACGAGTGGATCAACGCGATCCATGGCGGTGGGGGCGGCAGCGATTTGGGCGACATGGAGCTGGGAACCGGGGTGGCCATCGCGCGGCTCCAGGGCCTGTCTGGCATCCCCAATGGCCGGGTTGATCAGCTGGAGCTGACCACCAGCGATGGCCAGCGCCGTGGTGGCGGCGGCAACAAGGGAAACAAGCCACTGGATTGGCAACCCGCCGCCAACCAAGTGCTGCTGGGCTTTTATGGCCGCAGCGCCGCCGAGCTGGATTCCCTCACCGCCGTGATCGCCACCTTCGGGCCTCTTGCCTGGGAGCCGGTGGAGGTGGGGGAAGATCCCTGACTCGCCGAATCCCCAACCCGGGAGGCCGGTGACACGCAAGCCTTGAGGCTGCTTGCTGCACAGCAGGGGGCTCACTCCGGCAATATCTCCTGCGGGGCCAGCCCCTGGTCCTGGGCCAATGCGGCAAGGCGTCGGTCCTGGCTCCACAGAGCGCAGCGGGTCAGTTTGGCGGAGGCCAGCAGATGGGCATCCCCATAGCCGATCCCCCGACCCATCAGCCGGTCGCGCTCGATCAGGAGCAGCACTTCCGCATCACTGGCCACCATGGCTGCCGGCAGACCCTGCAACAGGTCGAGCACGGCTGATCGGTGACGCAGATTGCCATAGGCCAGCTCGCCGATCACCCAGGGATGCATCAGCACTTTCCCCTCCTGCAAAAGGGCGGCGAGGCGGGGCAGACCCCGGCGCAGGTGCAGGGTTCAGGATCAGTGCATGCGGTCTTCGGCGCTGCTCCTCGTTGGGCTGGCTATCCAACCCGCAGGAGCCGCTGCACCTGTTGCAGTTGCTGCACCAGTGGCTTGAGGACTGCCGGCAGCCGCAGGCTGGAGTGGGTGGGAGCGGCGGCGGTTGGTGTTGTGAGGGGTGGTGGCACGGGCGGATTGGCGCACAAGGAGCGGGCGCGGCGGGCGATGGCTTCGAAGTCAGCGCCAACTTGGAAGGCCCCCGGGTGCAGCAGCAGCTGATGGCGATGCAGGCGCTGGCAGGCCAGACGCACCTCCACCGCCCCAGTGGCATCCCAGAGGCGCAGGGTGTTGTCGTTGGAGCCGGAGACGATGCGCCGGCCATCGGTGCTGAAGGCCACGGAGAGCACCGTGCTTGTATGACCTTGAAGAGGAGGCCCGATGGGCTTGCCAGTGGCGGCATCCCAGAGGCGCAGGGTGTTGTCATCGGAGCCGGAGACGATGCGCCGGCCGTCGGGGCTGAAGGCCACGGAGAGCA
>JBIIJA010000287.1:0-3710 GCA_044234195.1 Cyanobium sp.
TGTTGGCTGATTTCGAGGAGACTTTCGCCCGAGGACTCCTTCTGCTCGAGCACTGCCCCGATCGAGTGCTTTCTCCGGCCCGTGTGATGGGTCTGCGAGGGCGCCTCAGTGAGGCCCAGGCCGCTTTGGCGGCTGCCAGGGCCCTGCGGGCTGCGGCACCCATCCCCATGGCCCTCGACATGGCCACAATCGCCCCCTGGCATGAGCTGGTGGTGGAGGTGTGGTCGCTGTCTGGGGCGATGCGGGCGGCGGGGGTGGTGCTGCCTTGATGGGCAGAGAGGATCGCGTCGTGGGTGATCGCGAGAAGGCGCTGAAGGCCGCGGAGGTGGCGGTGGGGATCGATCGAGAGCAGGCCATGAGCAACCCGGCGTTTGTGCCGGATCTGGCCAACAGCCTTGGCGTCCTGGGTTCGGTGCGGATCCAGGAGAACGACCTGCAGGCAGCGAGTGAGCATTTCCGGGAGGGCTTGGCGGTGCTGCTACCTGCTTTGTTGGCCAACCCCCAGGCGCTCCGCCCCATGGCGGATCGCCTGGCGGAGCTGTATTTCGCCACGCTGCAGGAGCTGGGTCAGGATCCGGATTCGGAGCTGATGGCGGCCTATGCCGCCGCGTTCGCCGATGCGCCGATCGGTGAGTGCAGCCCAGCTCCATAGGATTCCCCCACCAGCCCTTGCCTGCGCCCCATGGCCGTTGCCGCCCCTGCCGCGCCCCTCGCCCTGCCCGGGGGCGGCAGCCTGAGGGGCTTTGTGCGGGTGCCGGGCGACAAATCCATCTCCCACCGAGCCCTGCTCTTTGGCGCCATCGCCGAGGGGGAAACCCGCATTGAGGGCCTGCTTCCGGCGGAAGACCCCCTTAGCACGGCCGCCTGCCTGCGGGCGATGGGGGTGGAGGTCTCCGAGATCCGCGCCGGTGAACTTGTCTCTGTGCAAGGGGTGGGCCTCGATGGCTTCCAGGAGCCGGAGAACGTGCTCGATTGCGGCAACTCCGGCACCACCATGCGGCTGATGCTCGGCCTGCTGGCCGGCAGGGCTGGGCGCCACTTTGTGCTCACCGGCGATGGTTCGCTTAGGCGGCGGCCGATGCGGCGGGTGGGGGGCCCCCTGTCCGAGATGGGCGCCTCCATCAACGGCCGCGAGGGTGGCAACTTGGCCCCCCTGGCTATTGCCGGCCGCCAGCTCCAGGGCGCCACGATCCGCACTCCCGTGGCGTCGGCCCAGGTGAAGAGCGCCATCCTGCTGGCCGCCCTCACCGCAAGTGGCCCCACCACCGTGATTGAGCCCGCCCTCTCTCGGGACCACAGCGAGCGGATGCTGCGGGCCTTCGGCGCCAATCTGGTGGGGGGCGGCTCCGGGGGCACGGAGGTCACTCTCACCCCCGGCCCATCCCTGCGGGGGCAGGAGGTGGTGGTGCCGGGCGACATCAGCTCGGCGGCCTTCTGGCTGGTGGCCGGCGCCATCACCCCTGGCGCCGACCTCACCATTGAAAATGTGGGCCTCAACCCCAGCCGCACGGGCATCCTGGAGGTGCTGGCGCAGATGGGCGCCGCCATCACCGTGCTGAACCCCCGAGATGTGGCCGGCGAGCCGGTGGGCGACCTGCATGTGAGCCATGGTGCGCTGAAGGCGTTCACGATTGGGGGCGAACTGATTCCAAGGCTGGTGGATGAGATCCCGGTGCTGGCCGTGGCGGCCTGTTGCGCCGAAGGGGTGAGCCGCATCAGCGGTGCGGAGGAGCTGCGGGTGAAGGAAACGGATCGGCTCGCCGTGATGGCCCGCCAGCTGGGGGCCATGGGCGCCCGGCTGGAGGAGCATGCCGATGGGCTCACCATCGAGGGCGGCACCACCCTCCATGGAGCTGAGGTGGATAGCGAAACCGACCATCGGGTGGCGATGAGCCTGGCTGTGGCCTCCCTGGTGGCCCGTGGCGACACCCAGCTCCACGACAGTGCCGCCGCCGCTGTTTCCTACCCCGGCTTTTGGGATGACCTGGCCCGGCTGCGGCGTTGAGGCTGTCCGCGGCGGCGGCCTTGCTGGCGCGGGGCAGGGCTTGGTGGTTCGCGAGGGGGCTGATGGCAGCTTCAGCCTATGGAGTGAGGCCTTCGGCGAGGGGTTCCACAGCGGCCGCGGCGCGTTGCGGGAGGCCAGGGAAACCTTTTTGGCCCCCTCGCAGCTGGAGCGCTTTGGAGCCGGTGAGCGGCTGGTGGTGGTGGAGGTGGCCGTGGGCACGGGCTGCAACCTGGCGCTGCTGTTGGAGGCTTGCGCGGCGCGGGGGATTGGTTTGGAGTGGTGGGGCCTGGAGCTGGATCCGGAGCCCTTGGCCCTGGCGCTGGCGGCGGCGGAGTTTCGCCGGCCGTGGCAACCTGGCACGGTGGGGGTGTTGGAGCAGGTGCTGGAGCGGGGCAGCTGGCGGAGCGAAGGGTCCAGCGGCCGGATGCTCTGGGGCGATGCCCGCCAGACGCTGGTGGAGCTGGGGCGAGAGCGGCAAGGGGAGGTGGATCTGGTGTGGCACGACGCTTTTTCGCCCCGGCGCTGCCCCCAGCTCTGGACGGTGGAGGTGTTGGGGGCCGCCGCTGCGCTGCTGGCGCCAGAGGGGCGCTGGATCAGCTACAGCTCAGCGGCGGCGGTGCGCGAAACCCTGCGGCTGCAGGGGCTGAACCTGGCGGCGCTGGAGATCCAGGCAGCGCCGGCTGCGCCGGGAAAGGCCTGGAGCGGCGGCACGGTGGCCAGCCGCGCCCCATTGGGGTTGGCCCCTTTGGGGTCGTCGCGATTGTGGCGGGAGTTGACAGCGATGGAGCGCGACCATCTGGCCAGCGCTGCGGGTGAGCCCTACCGCGACCCCACCGGCACAGCGGATGCCGCCACCATTTTTTGGGGTCGGCAGGAGGCTCAAGCCATCGCTTTGGCCAGCGGCGCGCGCACCTCCAGCAGCGCCTGGCGGCGGCGCTGGGGTGTGCGCGGTGCGGGCGGCTAGGGCCACCCTCCAAAACCAAGCCCTCGCTGGCGTTGCTGTTTCTCACAAGGGAAAGGCTCGAACCCGGTCTTGACATCCGCGGCACCCAAGAGCTCATGGGTCTGGTGAATGGGAGAACTACACCTCTGTGTTCAACTGCAGCCCCCTCGGCCTCAGTACCCCTGCTGACTTTTGGTGACCCCACGAACGGTGTGATGCGGCTCCGCTATGCACCAGAGGGCTAATGTTCGACATCCTAAATCACCAGTTATGCAGGCTTTTTGCACCGCCAGCACCTCAAGGATCTTTGCTTATGCTGCAAAGTTAAGCCCAATCCTTTGATTTCAGCTGACTCGCCCATTCAGCGTTCGAAGGATTAGGAATCCGGGGCAAGAATGTTTACTACTAGATTACCCAGCTTGAAATGTTTACGTCAGCATTCTCTTTTGTACCATTGTGGATCTTGCTAGGTTGGGGTTTCCAGATGATTGTTTGTAACACAGATAATACACCTTAGGTTGATCTACATAAGATGTAGTAACTTTTCTTCTTGAGACATAAGATCTGTTGTTGTGCAGGGCCTCTGACGCCTAGAAGCCGGGCGAGAGCTGCGTCTTATGCGGTCAGCCGGCGGCTTCAATGCGGCTTAGGCGGATCCGCCCAAATATTTTTCGAAGGATCGGGAGCCAGGGCAAGAATCCTTAACGTAAGATTAGTGGAATTGAAATTGATAGGTCGTGATGAGTAGATCACCATGGATGA